>JAPVVU010000022.1 GCA_028571885.1 Gammaproteobacteria bacterium
CTGCCAATGTCAGTATTGAACCTGGTAAAAAGAACACAGTGGCAAGCACGTAAATCAGCATGAACACTAAAGGCGCTAATGCACCCGATTGTTCAATCCAGTTTTGTATTGCCAGCGTATCAATGGCGTCACGATAAATAATCGCCAGGACAATACCAATACTGAGCAAAGTAAATAAAATGATTCGTAATAAAACCTTACTCACCCGTTAATCCTCAGTCTTCTGTTCGGTATTCCCGTCACCATTCCAGGAGCGGGTATTAATGGCATATTCACTCACTTTACCTTTAAAGGGTAAGGTCATCATGCCAATGATCCAGTTGGTTTGTTTGATGTCCCGATATTTATGGATACCAATGGTAAAGCCTAACTGACCACCACGGGGCTGCTCACGATAAGTACCAAACAGATGATCCCACCAGGTCAGATTAAAACCAAAGTTACTATTGGTTTCATCATCTTCTACAGAATGGTGAACTCGATGCATGTCAGGTGTGACAATAAACCAGCGTAAAAAAGTGTCTAAAGACTTTGGTAAGCCAACGTTGCTATGATTAAACATGGCAAAGGCATTTAGCGCTACTTCAAAGATAACAACGGCAACAACAGGTGGACCCAAAACAATAATGGTGGCAAATTTGATGAGCATGGAGAGAATAATTTCAAGTGTATGAAAACGAGCACCTGTGGTCACGTCATAATCCAGATCAGCATGGTGAACCCGATGCAGACGCCATAATAGTGGTATAGCATGAACCATGACATGTTGCAGATAAATGATAAAATCCATAGCAATTACAGAAATAACAATTGCTAATAAAAAAGGTAATTCATAATAATTCAGTAAACCCCAGCCATGTGATTGTGCAAAGACGGCGACGCCTACTGCAGCCGCAGGAAATAGAAGACGTAAAATAAAACTATTAAAAAAGACCAGCCCCAGATTATTCACCCAGCGAACTGTTTTAGATACTGTTAATGCCCGTCTTGGGGCAATCATTTCCCATATTGCCATCACAGCAAATACACCAAAAAAGAAGCTCAATCGTATGGTCACTTCATTTTCCAAGATAAATTCATTAAATGTCATTTTTATTCCAGTAATTATAATTTTAATCAATCCGATTCGGAACAGTTGTTTATAGAGATCACGACAGCAGAGCCACTGATTTAACTTGAGCAAAAACTTGTTTTCCAGGCTCAAGTGCAAGCAGTGAGGCGGATTTTCGAGTGATGCGGGCAAGTAGGGGAACTCCCTGAACTAACAGGCGTATCATGATTTGTGCTGTGCCTTCAGGCGTCATTTCTTCTACGGTTGCGGGAAATATATTTAAAATACTCGTATGGGTCTGGTGCTCTAATGTCAGGCTGACATCCCGTGCGATGACCCGTAATCTGACCGGGTGATTAATGTTGAGATCTTTATGAGCGACGGTAAATCGACCCCCGGGAAAATCAAGATAAGTCAGATTAAATTCACTATCATGTCCTGCCACTGTCGCATGAATAAGTGCTGCTGCTTTATCTCCATGGGCAAGCGGCAGATCAAGACGGGTTAACATATCATCAAGTTTTCCCGAAGCTTTGAGTTTACCTTGTTCAAGCAGAATGAGATGATCTGCAAGCCGTGCAACTTCTCCAGGGGCATGACTGACATAGAGTACAGGTATCTTTAATTCTTCATGCAATGATTCCAGATAGGGCATGATTTCCTGTTTACGTTTAAGATCCAGAGCAGATAGAGGTTCATCCATCAGCAGTATTCTGGGACTGGTTGCTAATGCTCTGGCAATGGCAACACGCTGACGTTCGCCGCCAGAAAGTTGTGTGCTGCTGCGATCCAGCAAATGACTGATACCGAGTAAATCAATTGCCCGTTCAAGTGATACTTTACTGTCCTTATGCGGCACACGTTTGAGACCATATTCAAGATTACGGCGAACATTGAGATGAGGAAACAGACTTGCTTCCTGAAAAACATAGCCCAGTGAACGTTTTTCAGGCGGCACGAAAAATGAGCCGTCCTGCCATAACTTGTGGCCAACCCGTAAGTAACCATCCTGACTGAATTCCAGACCGGCAATTGCTCTCAATAGAGTAGTTTTACCACAGCCAGAGTCGCCATAGACTGCTGTGATACCGTTGTCTGGAATATTAAGTTCAACATCAAGGGTGAAATTCTGTCGTTTTATTTTAAAGCGTGCTTCAATTGTCATTTAAGTGCTATCGCCCATATTATGAAATGAAAATCGGCGATTAAGTGCGTAAACACTGATCAGCATTAGAAATGAAAGTACCATAAGGCCGCCTGATAACCAGTGTGCCTGACTGTATTCAAGTACTTCAACGTGATCATAAATGGCAATGGATAAAACCTGAGTCTGGCCGGGAATGTTGCCGCCGATCATAAGTACGACTCCAAACTCACCAATTGTATGAGCAAAACCTAATACCGTTGCGGTTAAAAATCCAGGGCGGGCAAGGGGCACCGCAACGGTAAAAAAACGATCCAGTGGTGATGCCCGTAATGTCGCTGCAACCTCCATAGGGCGGGTGCCAATAGCTTTGAAAGCACTTTGCAGCGGCTGCACAACAAATGGCATAGAATAGAAAACAGAACCTATTACCAGCCCTGTAAATGTAAAAGCCAGTGGTTGTCCTCCCAGAGATTGCATGAGTCCACCGATGGGACCATTCGGACCCAGTGCAATCAACAAATAAAAGCCCAGAACGGTGGGCGGTAACACTAAAGGCAGGGCAATAACTGCTTCTATTAAAAATTTAAAACGCCAGCGTGAACGTGCCAGCCACCAGGCAAGCGGTGTTCCTATCAAAAGCAAAATAAGTGTCGTTAAAGCAGCAAGCTTTAAAGTAATAAGAAGGGCGGTTAGATCAGAATCACTGAGCATGAGGTTTTTCAGGCTTGAGTTCTGGTTCAGGGCGAGTAATAGAATCTGGAATAGGCGTTATACTGATACTATAACCAAAACTTTGGATAATGTTCTGCGCTTCACGGCTTTGCACAAAAGCATAGAAATTACGTGATGAGTCATTATCATTAAGCAGTACTGCCTGCTGCTTAATCGGTGTATAGAGTGTTTCAGGAATTTCCCATAAAGAACCCTCAATGCTATGTCCGGGTCGTTTAATCTGAGAATAGGCGATCAGCCCTAATTGAGCATTACCACTTTTTACAAACTGGAATGTTTGGCCAATATTTTCACCACGAACTATACGGCCGTGCAAACCATCCCAAAGATCCAGCTTGTGTAACAGTTCCTGAGCTGCTTTGCCGTAGGGTGCCAGTTTCGGATTGGCAATCGCCAGGTAACGGTATTGCTTTTCTTTGAGCACCTTTCCTTCCTTATCGACAAAATCTGTTTCCGGACTCCATAAAACGAGTTTACCAATGGCATAGGTAAAGCGACTATCTGCAACTGCAATATTTTCTTTATCTAATAATTCTGCTCTTTTGCTATCCCCTGAAAAAAAGGCATCAAATGGCGCACCATGTTTTATTTGCGCATAGAGCTTTCCTGTAGAGCCTGAAATGACAGTTACTTTTTGACCCGATTGTTTTTCAAACTGTTGAGCAATGATTTTAAGTGCTTCAGTGAAATTACTTGCTGTTGCGACACGAATTTCACTGGCCATTAACGTGGCTGAAGTGCTGATTAATAAACAACAAACAAATAAACAAACAGTGCTCAGCGTATGTGACTTAATACTGTTCATAAAGTGATTATAAATCCAGAGGATTGTCAGGATCAACACCATCCATGAATGGGATGTGACGATCCTTATGCGTTATCTGGTAAATCAGACCCATCCAGTTGCCGATAACCTCAACTGCAGTGTCATGCCAGGTATTATCGATATTTTGACTGACAAGGGATTCAGGAAACTCAATAATATCCTTGCCTTGCTGACGAGCACTGTCACAGAGGAATCGATATTCATTCAAAATGGCTTTTTCAAAAGTGCCCAGATAGTGTTGTGGGAAGGGGGGATATTGTTCAAGTTTGCCCTGATAATATAACATCACTTCACGCTTGTATTCTTTGAGTAATGATATGGTGTCATATTCAGGATGTCCCTGAAATAAGACATGACGAAAGCCATCGGGACTGGTGGCCAGGTGAACCATATTATCATCAGATTCCACCAGTATTCTTAATTTTTTATCATGAAATTGCTGCGGTGAAACCGTATTCCAACGTGAATGGGGGACATCAAAGCGCGTATTAATATCATTGATCAACGGATGTTTTTTATTCTGCCCGGTATTGAGAATATGATGAGGAAATACCCCCCAGTTTTTTTCGCTCTGAAGTTGGCGTTTCTGGCCATAACGAAATTCCATAACAGCATGAGTTGCCAGACAGGAACACAGCGTTGATGTTACATTCTCCCAGGCCCAGTCAAAGACTTCAATTAACGGTTCCCAGAAAGGTTGGCTGGATAAATCAGGGCCAGTGACATTGGCGCCGGTAATAATTAAAGCATCCAGCCCCATTTCACGGATAGCGGTAAATGATTCGTAGTATTGGGCTAAATAGTCACTGGCTTTTTTTGAGCGGGGGATTTCATCAAGAGTAAAGGGGTGGACATAGAATTGAGCAATAGGATTGCTTTCACCAATGAGACGAAAAAATTGTCTTTCGGTTGCACCCAGTGCTGCATCGGGCATCATATTTAATAAACCGATGTGCAGCTCTCGAATATCCTGATGCTGAGCCGTAACAGGGGTCAGCACCTTAATTCCTTCGCCTCGTAAGCGTTCAAATGAAGGTAATTGGTTGTGAGCGACTAATGGCATTTGTTTTTCAATACTCTTGTTTTATTAAGATATTATTTTATGATACTTTTTTATAGATTAATTGTTTCTTGAAATAGCAGTTTCAAGCAGTTGTAAAAAATCCTGTTGATCACGTACCTGCGATACTTCTTGTGATGTTACCGTATAACCATGGGGTTTGGCTATTGCTTCATACCGGGGGATTCTTGAATGGAATAGTCTCGGAAAAATCCATCGAGTAAAATCATCAGGAATCATTTGTGCTGCATATTCAAGATTTTTCTCTTTAAGGTACACGGCAAGCTCCTGGTGTAAAAATTCAGGTCGATAATAGAGAGGTTTAGGCGCACTTTGCGCGCGTTCAATCAGTTTAATTTCCTCTTCTTCATTAGTCACCTGAATATAGAGTATCAAGGTGTGTTGTACCAGTGTGTCAATAACTTGTGGATCATCAAGTTCACAGAGGCTGCCGCCTACATCATTGACAAAGTGCTGATAACCATAAATATTTTGCGCTTTATTTATAAAACCGGGGACATCCATCATGGCGGCAATTTCACCTTCGCGGTAGTAATTCTGACGCTGGATAAAATCTTCCAGCTCAACGCCGCCTAATTCAGGATTACCCAATTTACCAATATAACTTAAAACCGGACCCAGATCGTGCACTTTTATGTTATTTTTTATGGAGATCCAGTCATTTCGAAGCAGCTCCTTTAAAAACGGGACTTTCATTGCCTGCTGCTTGATCATGTCCATTATAGGTTCATCAAGATAGCGTGTGCCAATACGATAATCACCTGAAAAGTGGAACCATTGAGAATCTCTCAGGAGAGAGGACAGGTAGGTTTTACCAACGCCTGACATCCCAAGCAAAGTGACTTTTTTATTTTCCCAACGACGGAATTCATCAATACTAAATCTCATCAGATACTCCTAAATAAGAGAAGTGTATTATCGTTGATTTTAACGTTGGGTGGAAGTCTTTATAGTGGAAGGGAATCAATTATGATGGTTAAAGCATTGAAAAAGTGGGTGACATTACAACCTGATATTAACGAATTTCTTCAATTGAGAATTTTTTTTCAAAAACCAGTGGACGAATAATGGCATAACCCTGATTTTGCCAATGGGCTAATTCCACAATGGCTGAAGGGACAATTTTTACAAAACCATAAAAGTCATTAGCTGTATATCCATAGTCTTTGGCAGCGTCACCACATACTCTGAATTCAACACCCAATTGTTCATAATAACGCATTCTTTGGACTGCGTTTTGGTATTGATCATAATTTTTTTTTGCCAGAGTAACTATTTCCGTACCATGAATCAGAACAATTATATGCATAAACTCAGGGGCAAGATCATATGGTTCTCCTGTTAAGGTATTCATATAGGAACGGAGCCAATAAAGTGCCGAATGAATTTTCGCTGGTTCATCCAAATAAAACTCAAAAAGAACATTCTGCTCATCGGCGTAGGGTGTATCAATATATTGGGCGGAAGAGCCTTCAGCCTGCTTTTGGAGAGAGCCTTCAGCCTGCTTTTGTAAAGAGCCTTCAGCGCTCTGTTGAAGAGAGCCTTCTGCTTTACTTGTAATTTGTTCTTCTGCCTGAGCTGCTGAACAGAGATTGGAGAAAAGAAAGACACTGCAAAATAATAGTAAAATTTGAGTGTATATCGGCTTTTTTATGATTAAATTATTCATATATTAAGTATAGATTATTATTGATATTTGTCAGATTAATCTGGAAATTAATACAAAAATCAATTAAAGTGATAAAAAACAATCAATTACTAAAGTACCTGTTTAATAAATAACAGCTGTTTAAATGATAATCGGACTTCTCATTTTAAGAAAAACATATGAAAAAATTCCTGGATATTTTTCCCTTTCCTATACTCATTATTTTGGCCTTATTCCTGGGCACAGCACCAATGGGTGCACAACCACATTTACTGGAAAAAATTAATATGCTGATGGCAGGCACTTTGGTAAAACCATTAGATATTTTTGATTTATTATTACATAGTGCACCTATAGTTTTATTGATCTTAAAGTCGATATTATTCATTAAAGATCGAATGCAATCATAGTTTAAAAAGAATTGTCTTATTTTAATGGATATTATAGCTTCATTGTCTATCATAGTAATATGTAAAGACTTTTTCTAAATGTCTGTTACGAAATAGTGTCCATTGAGTACCAGAGCATGTGATGCATTATTTTGGAACAGCTATTTAGTCACTGTCTCTTTATTAATTAGTTTTCATCTTTTAATTCATTCTTTTAAAAACGTATTAAGTATTAATAAAAAATGGTTTATGTAGAAGCAATTACAGATGTTCATGATACGCCATTGAAGCGCTTTAATGCCTTAGTGGCGAAGATTAAAAGCAGCCATGAACATCTTGATCTGGAAGCCTTATACGAGGCGTTTGAATTTGCTGATAAAGCACACCAAGGCCAGGTAAGAGCATCTGGAGAACCTTACGTGTTTCATGTCATTTCTGTGGCAGAAATTCTACTCTCCCTTAATTTAGATACACCTTCTTTGATGGCTGCGCTATTGCATGATGTCGTTGAAGATACAGATGTCACTTTGGCCCAGCTGGATAAGAAATTTGGGCACGAAGTTGCTGCTCTGGTCGATAGTGTGACTAAAATGAAGGTTTTTGCAACGTTAAAGCCTGAACTAAAAGGCAACTTTAAAAAAGAAGGATTAAAAGCCGAAAATTTACGTAAGCTATTGCTGGCTATGGCTGAAGATGTTCGGGTTGTGATGATCAAGCTGGCCGACCGGCTGCACAATATGCGCACACTGGATTCGCTTTCGCCAAAAAAACAAAAAATTATTGCCAGTGAAACCGCAGAGATTTATGCACCTCTTGCTAATCGCCTGGGTATCTGGCAATTAAAATGGGAACTTGAAGATCTGGCCTTTCGTTTTCTTGATGAAGATAATTATAAAAAAATTGCCAAATATCTGGCTGAGCGTAAAGTTGATCGGGACAAGTATATTGATGATGTGGTTAATATTATCCAAAATAATCTCACTGAAAACCATATTGAAGGTGAAGTGACAGGGCGCTCCAAACATATTTATAGTATCTGGAAAAAAATGAAGCGTAAAAATCTGGGCTTTCATCAGCTTTATGATTTACGTGCGGTCAGAATTCATGTTGATGAACTCAAAGATTGTTATCATGCACTTGGTGTAGTACATACTATCTGGCGTCATATACCCTACGAATTTGATGATTACATTGCCACGCCTAAAGAAAATAATTATCAGTCCATTCATACCGCTGTTATAGGCCCTCAGGGAAAGACCCTGGAAATTCAAATCCGCACTTATGATATGCATAAACATGCGGAATATGGGGTGGCTGCTCACTGGCGTTATAAAGAAGGCGGTAAGCAAAGCGGTCATTATGAACAGAAAATTGCCTGGTTAAGGCAATTGCTGGAATGGAAAGATGAAGAAAAAGATGCAGGTGATTTTATTGATCGCTTTAAATCTGAAGTTTTCCAGGATCGTGTTTACGTGATGACGCCTGAGGGCGAAATTATCGACATGCCTCAAGGAGCAACACCGCTGGACTTTGCTTTTTATGTTCATACTGAAGTGGGTGCGTGTTGTCGTGGCGCTAAAGTAAATGGCAAAATGGTACCGCTGACCTATGAACTAAAAAGCGGTGAGCAAGTTCGAATTCTGACAACAAAAAATGGCTCCCCCAGTCGGGATTGGCTGAATCCTCAATTAGGCTATCTGAAAACCTCCAGAGCCAGAGCAAAAGTCAGACACTGGTTTAAACAGCAAAATCATGAGCAAAACGTGCTGGCAGGTCGTGAGATCCTTGAAAAAGAGCTGCATCGCTTAGGCATTTCCAATATTTCACATGATAAACTGGCTCAATACTTTCATTTTGATAATACGGAACAGCTGTTTGCAGAAATTGGTCGTGGTGAAATTACAACGAGTCAAATAGCGTCATCTATTCAGGCGTTTGGTGGTCATAGTGAGCAAAAAAAACCAGTTCAATATGAACCTGTTCAGCAGACGATTGAATTATTACCGCAAGGTTCAGGTGATGTCACAATCTATGGTGTTGATAATATACTTACCCAGATTGCGCAGTGCTGTAAGCCGGTGCCGGGTGATGAAATTATCGGCTTTATCACAAAAACGCGGGGTATTACTATTCACCGCAGTGATTGTCACAATATTCAACATGCGTTGGAAGAAAATAGTGAACGTTTAACTGAAGTTGAATGGAATCACGAGATTAATCAGTGTTATACCGTTATGATCGAATTAATTGCTATGGACAGGCAGGGTTTGTTAAGAGATATTACCTCAATTCTGGCCAATCTGGAAATTAATGTTTTAGGCGTTAATACTTCAACGAATAAGACAGATTATTCTGCAAGAATGCGCTTGTCTCTGGAAATTGCCGGTATTGCTCAACTGAGTCGTGCTTTGAATCGCATTACACAATTACCTAATGTGATTGAGGTTTACCGAATCAGTGATTAAAGCGAGTGTTCAGATTTAAGGGTTCAGCGTTCAGAAAAATCAAAAGAAATATACAGCAATAAAGATAAGTTATATCTAATTTCTCTTTCTCTTTCTCTTTCTGAACGCTGAACCCTTAGCGCTGAATGCTGTCTTCTTATTTCAGGCGATTAATACCCAGTGCTTTTAACAGGTACTTTTCATAAATTGGCTCACTGGAACCAGACTTCATTTTACGAATAAAGTATTTCTCAAAACCAATCTTGGCTAAATGAACCCATTTACCTTTCTTAAACCAGGCGAGGTTTCGTGGCGGTATTTGTGGTATTGCAACAAAAGCCGCGCCTGTATTACCCATATCAGCAAGACAGATGGCATTCCAGGTTGCTTCATGAGTTGGCACTACATCGGCTAATTCATCGGCAATATTGTGCACAATAGCGGTCACCATTGATTCAATCATATAACCTGTTTTTGGAGCGCCTGTTGGGACAGGCGTTGTTTCAACAGGAGGAATTGCAATACAAACGCCTGCAGAAAATATGTTTTTATATTTTGGACTACGCTGCAGATTATCAACAATAACGAAACCGCGAGGATTACAAAGCCCTTCGACACTTGCAACGGCATCAACACCTTTAAATGCAGGCAGCATCATACCGTGTTTAAATGGTAATACATGCTGCTTCTTAAGCGTGCCATCTTCATTGAGTTCATCAATAAACATTTTGCCTGCTTCAATTTTAGTTGTCTTTGCATTGCAAATCCAACTAATTGCATGTTGACGAAGTTCTGACTCAAGCATACTTTTTGAATCACCCACACCACCCAGGCCTAAATGACCAATGTAGGGTTCCGATGTGACATATGTCATCGGCACTTTATCGCGCAGTTTACGTTTTTGCAATTCCCTGTTTAAGATAAAGGCATACTCGTATGCAGGACCAAAACAACTGGCAAAAGGCATGGCACCTACGATAGCAGGACCAGGATCAGCGGCAAGAGCTTCAAAGTCTTTAAACGCTGTTTCTGCGTGAGGTAAAGAACAAATAGATTGGCTATTGGCTGAAGGGCCGGCACCTTCTACTTCTTCAAACGCTAATTTAGGACCTGTGGCAATGACCAGATAATCATAGCTGATTTTATCATTATTATTCAGGGTAAGTTCATTGTTGACAGGGTCAATTTTGTCAACACGATGAGCAACAAAGTTTATGCCACGCTTTTCAAGATAAGGTCTTGATTTGAAACTAATGTCTTTTCTTTGACGCCAGCCGACAGCAACCCAGGGGTTTGATGGTGTAAAATCAAAGGTCTCATTTTCACTGACCATTGTAACAAGATGCTCTTTACCTAATGCATCACGCATTTCATATGCGCAAGGCATTCCACCAGTTCCAGCACCAATAATAACGACGTGAGCCATAGGATATTATCTCCTGTTAATTAAATAAAAAAATAGAAATGGTTGAAATCTTTTATTTCAATCAATAATCAATATACTTTACTTGTTATTTGAAATCTAACAACTCATTGTAGGAAACCAATCAGCTGCTGAATAATAATTAGTTTAAATAAAATCTAAACATAGCACATTAATTTTAAAATGAAATAAATATTTGGAAGGAATGTTTCAATCATTTATTATGATAAATAATATCAATATTTATGAATATACTCATAAATACTATACTTAATCAGATTGGAGTTAATTATTATTTATAGTGCTTCATTTTTGTAATGCACATAATCTGAAAATAAATGAGTCTATTTGGTTTGTCTGAGTTATAGCTTTATTTTTCTTTTAATAATAACTTTTTTAAAAAAAAAGTAAAGTTATTTTTTTGAGGTCAATTTATTACCTGGGTATATTATATTTCCTGATTTAGAGTGATCCATTATAGATGATAGGGTATTCTATGGATATATAAGTTATTACATCATTAAAAGAATATACTGCATCAAATTATTTGCCCAAAGGCCGGTCATTTATTATGAAAACCACACCCATTCTGAACTTGCAGGATATTGTTGATTCTTATGAAGAACCCGCTGTATTAATTTCTGATGAATATGAAATTATCAGAGCCAATTCTGCCTATCTGGAATTATATAATATTGAAACCCATTGTCATGAGCCTATGGCTTTTGAAACCCTGGCTTCTGGACCCCTGGCTGCTGATAAGCTAACAAGTCCGACTGTTTTAGATAGAATGCACTTATCAAAAAAACAACATTGTTATGAAATTTCTCATCAATATTCCCGTAGTTGTGATCAGGAAGGTGAATCCTGCCCATTACAATTAGCAAAATCCACACAGCGTAATCAAAGAGTTCTGCATGTTCATCATACTCGATATGGTGAAGAACATGTTGATGTATCGCTTTATCCTATTCGGGATAAAAATGGTACTTTCTACTTCCTGGAAGTAATGAAAACGATCAAACATGCCAGTCCAAAATCTGTTCAAAAAGGAATGGTTGGCAAATCACCTGCATTTAATAAATTATTGGGTCTGATTAATCGTGTAGCAGATTATGACATATCTGTGTTACTGCAAGGTGATTCTGGAAGTGGTAAAGAGTTGGTCGCACATGCAATACATCAGGCAAGTATACGTCATTCAATGGCTTGTGTAACGGTTGAGTGTTCAGGACTTTCTGAATCCTTATTTGAGAGTGAACTTTTTGGTCATGAAAAAGGTGCTTTTACCGGGGCGATAATTAGAAAAAAGGGCCTGGTTGAAGAAGCTGAAGGTGGCACATTATTTCTGGATGAAATTGGTGATGTGCCGATGAGTCTGCAAGTTAAATTACTGCGCTTAATTGAGACACGAACATTTCGTCGAGTGGGTGGTGTTGAACAATTAAATGCTGATTTCCGATTAATTTGTGCTACCCATAAAAATTTACAGGAAATGGTAAAGCGGGGTGAGTTTCGAGAAGATCTTTACTATAGAATTAGTACCTTTCCAATAAGACTTCCAGCATTAAGAGAACGTCGCGAGGATATTCCTTTATTGGTTGATACTATTTTAGAACGCATTGCGGGTCACAAAAAAATGCAGATTTCCAATGATGTTTTGACGTTCTTCAAGCAATACTCATTTCCAGGTAATATTCGCCAACTAAGAAATTTTCTTGAACTGGGGCGCGTTATGACTGATTCAAATATTATTGAATTGGAGCATTTACCAAAAGAATTACTTATCTCTGAACAGATAATAGCTGCACAGGAGAGCGTTAAGGATAATGATGTGAAGATAAACTTTAAAACTAATGATGAGTTTGTCGAAAAATTACTTACCCTGGAAGAGCATGAAAATGAATATCTGGTTTGGCTGAAGCCACGTTTTAAGGGAGATATTAGTGCTTTAGCTAAGAAATTGGGTGTCAGTGAAAGAACACTGTACCGAAAATTGAAGGGAATAGATGGGAAGAAATAAATTCATCTGATGCACAATAAGCCGATGGATTTTTTCTATGCTCCTAATTGAACTTGTTTATATCTAATGGTTCATTCCAGGTTTGTTGAAACATATTTTCAATACGATGACGCAACACCATATCAATGTTTAATAAATTGATATTATTTTCAGCATGTTGAATAAATTCATAGCGTTTATTTGTATAGGTATAACATTCAAATAATTTTAGATGCAGGTTCTTATCAGAAGGCACTTTTTGTAATTCACTGATGAGTCGCTGCTCAGCTTCTTTGTAATTACCATAAGCAAGATACGTATCAATTTCACTGAGTGTGGTATTCGTTGGTTTTGGATTTGAAATACTCTTCTCATAGGCCTCAATTTCATCTTCACTGATATCCAGATTGAATTTGATTTCAGATGCTTCATCAACTTTAGATTTTGGCGCTGCTGTTGAGGTAGAATCCGTTTCTGAGGCATTTATTTTTTTCTCAAAATATTCGAAAAAGTCCATGTCTTCTTCGTCTTTATCATCACTTATATCAGTGCCCTGCAGTGACGATGGGCTCGTCGCGGTGTGTGATTTGATTTGAATATCTTGTATTGGTTCTGATAGAGTGGACCGGGGTGTTATTTTTCTATCATTATTTGGAAAAGGTATATAAGCATTTTGTTTTCTTTGCTTTCTTTTTTCATTCTGACTCCGAATAGTATAGAAAGCAGCAATAAGAATGATAATGGTACAAATAGCGAGAGCAATAGTGATAGCTGGGCTGGTTAATAGTTCCCGGATAAACGAGCTTGACTGACCTGTTTGTGACAATGTTGAATCAATCGCTAATGAATCAGTCTTTAATGAATCAGTTTTTAATAAACCAGTCTTTAATAAACCAGAGTCATCAGAGGGCTTTTTCTTTGAATCAGCAATAATTGCTTGAGTGCTATTCTTACTTGTTCCCTGGGCGTTTATTTGCTCTGTTTGCTGCTTTTTAAGTTGTACGGTTATATCAGAAATTTTATCATTTAAACCCTGATTATGACTATCCAGGCTATTTAGTTTTTCTGTTAAGGCATTAATTTGATCGCTAAGAATTTCATTTTCATTTTGTAAAGATTTTATAGTAGTAATGGAATTTTGTAAGGCTTTATTAATTAATATAAGATCTTTTTTACTGGTGACCGGCATATTTAATATTGCTTCAGCGGGAGGGATGATTTTTAGTTGGGCTTTACTTTCTCCGTTTTCTTTTTTAGAAGAAGCTTCATCAGGCCGGGTATTGATATCCGCAGGTTTGTCGGGTAGCTGACTGGTTTTCTGTTGTTTGCTTAGAGTCGATATGGTTGCAACTGTTTTTTTTCTGGCAGGAGCAGCTGATGCTTCTTTTAAAAAAGAAGGCGGCGCTTTACCGTTCACTTGTAATATTTCATTTTGTGTTGGAATTTTGAGCGTTTGCCCTTCTTTTAACAAATCAATATTGTTTTTAATAAAAGCATTTGGGTTTAATGCGAAGAGGGCTTGCATTGTCTGATAGGTCGTGACCTTTTTATTGGGTCTTACTTTTTTAGCAATATCCCAGAGGGTATCTGCACGTTTGGTTTTATAAGTATTGCCATCGATATGATTGGCTATCACTGTGCTGTAATCAATTTTGCGATGAGTAACTTTGCGTGGAGTACGCAATACGGGTGTCTTTTTCGCAAGCATCTGTTTCTGTGTCTTAGACATCTTTGATTTAGATGGGGACTTTGCATAAATTTGTTTTTTAATAAATTCGGGCGGATCAAGCAAAATTGTATATTCGCGATTAATATGACCTGTACGCCATTTAAGATCAGCTATAAAAGTAATAAAAGGCTCTCTGACGGGGCGTTTTGTGGACAATTCAACGCTTATTGACCCATCGCTTTCTTTTTTTGTTTTAAAACGAACTTGATTAAATGAATCAGGCCTTGGTAAATTAGCGCGCCTATAGGTATTTAGGCTGGCATTTTTTATAATGATCTCATCAAGAGGTGTAGATTTTGAATTAAGCAGCTCAATGCTGACTTTCAGGGGTTCGTTTAGATTTGAAAAAACGGTGATATTACCGAGTCCGAGAGTAAAGCCTGTATTAGGCAATATTAAAAGGAAAATAATTAAAAATACTGATTTTTTGAACATATAATAATTAATTAACACTAAATTGTGATCTCAAATAATAGAAAGTAAGCAATGTAAACTATAATGTTATTTTGCTTATTATACCTAAAAGTATGTCATTATCACAATAAATAAAGTTTATGTCCTAACTATTTGAAAATAATATTATAATGGTCATTTAGCAGGGTTAATTTGTGGCCGGATAAGTGTAAATATTGATGTGGCCTTTTTGATTTGAATACAGGTAGAAATTTATCTATGAAGATAAAATATAATGTGTGTGTTTCCCTGTTGTTAATCAGTTTCTCGATATCTGTTATTTCTAATGCTCATGCTAATGCTCAGGGCAATTCCAGGAATCCTTCTCAGAGTTATAAAATAACAAATGACGCTTCAGCGTGTCGTTTATTAACCGCTGCTCAGCTTAAAAAAATAAATATGTCGAATATTTATCATCAGCAATTAAAAAATGGACTCAAAGTCTATATTTTTGAAAACCACCAGTTGCCGATTTTCGCTTTACGAATGCTTTTTGATGTAGGTGCATCGGATGAACAGCCTGGTGAAAGTGGTTATGCTCATCTTTTTGAACATATGATGTTTAAGGGATCAAAAAATGTACCTGATGGCGGCCATTTTGCCGCCATCAGTAAAATTGGCGGACAGGTGAATGCCTCAACAGACTATGACAGAACTGACTACTGGACAGAAGCCCCTGTAAACTTTCTTGATCGGGTTTTATGGTTAGAAGCCGAACGGCTGCAGCACCTCAAGATTAATGAGTCTAATCTTGAAAATCAACGCCAGGCAGTCCTCGAAGAAAAACTATTGCGTATTGATAATGTGCCCTACTATAAAACGGCCAGTGAATTTATGATTTCTGCCTGGCAGGGTACGGATTATGACCACTTAATTATCGGCACAGAAGAGGAAATAAAAAATGCCACTGTACAGCAGGTACAGACTTTTTTTGATCAATATTATCGGCCTGAAAATGCTATTCTGGTGCTTGTTGGTGATGTTGACCCAGAAGCAGCGATAAAGAAAATTAAATATTACTTTTCCAATATTAAGAAAAGTTCAGCAGTTCTTAGTGATGTTCACGCACAAGGGTTTGTTCACAAGCAGATTCAACTATCATCAGGAACAATCGATTTTTCAGGAAAGTCAGAGAGCCGTTATGATCCTCTGGCTCCTTTTCCTTTGTATGCGCTTGGCTGGCATACACCTGGAAAGAAAAACTCAGATTTCTATGCGGTGGAATTACTGGCTGATATTTTACTCAATCATGATGCTTCACGATTAAAACAACA
>JAPVVU010000023.1 GCA_028571885.1 Gammaproteobacteria bacterium
CTGATCCGTATTACTGGAACCTGCAACCACGCCGATATTATTAATTGCGTTGGGCACCACGTTTGCACCAAGATCAATTAATTCGTATGCCGAAGCATTCGAAATTGCTCCCAGCAACGCCACTGGAAGTAAAGATTTGAAAAAAACTTTAGTATATTGAATATTTTTGCTCATAATTATCACCTTCAAAGTCAAGAATTTCTGGATGGGGATAATATTGATCGTACCTTAAGGAAATATTAATACTTCAAAATAAATAGAACTATTAATCAGAAATGTGATGTGTTCGACAATAACATTTCTGAACCAGCCGTATCCAGGGTCAACACCGAATACTCAACCAGCCAACAAAACTAAATATAAATGATAATTGTTATTATTTGCATTTATAGGCTAATTTATATAGAATTTATTCATTAATTAAATGACAGATGTTCTTTATTCTGGATATGAAAATACATTATTCAAGAAGGTTCTAAACAATGTGCTGCAAAAACTCGTTAAAAAATAAAGGTAAAATTCTATCGCTCAGAGTAACCAGCCTGGCTTCAATGATTGTAGCAGGAGTAATATTATCCATCCTTTCTCAGCCTGTTTTTTCTCAGTCAGAACTGGCTGAAGCAGGAGAAGTTAATCTTTATTCAGCAAGAAAAGAAGCACTGATTAAGCCTATCGTTGATTCCTTCAGCAAACAAACTGGTATCAAGGTTAATCTCATTACCGGTAAAGCCGATGCGCTTTTACAGCGGATAAAGTCTGAAGGTAAAAACACCCACGCTGATGTCTTCATTACAACAGATGCCGGTCGTTTATACAGAGCAAAGTCTGCTGGTGTTTTACAAGCTGTCCAGTCAGATATTCTCAATGACGCCATCCCGGAAAATTTACGTGATCCTGAAGGTTACTGGTATGGTTTATCCATGCGTGCCCGCCCTGTTTTTTATGTAAAAGGCGCAGTCGATCCCACAGAATTATCCACTTATGAAGCATTGGCTGACAGCAAATTCAAGGGGCGTATCTGCATTCGCTCATCCAATAATATCTACAATCAGTCTTTAGTGGCCTCAATGTTAGCCGCTGATGGTGCACAAAAAACACAGCAATGGGCCAATAAATTTGTCAGCAATTTTGCCCGTAAACCAAAAGGTGGTGATCGTGACCAGATTAAAGGTGCAGCTTCAGGTCAGTGTGACATTGCCATTGCTAATACCTATTATTTCGCTAAGATGATCGCTGGTAAAAAAGCGGACCAGAAAAAAGCGGCTGAAGCGCTTGCGATTTTCTGGCCCAACCAGAAAACCCGTGGCACGCACGTAAACGTCAGCGGCGCAGCGGTCACCAAATATGCAAAAAATTCGGCAAATGCTCAAAAGCTGATAGAATTTCTATCAACCAAAGAAGCCCAGCGCTGGTATGCCGATGTCAATTTTGAATACCCCGTGCGCAAAGACGTGCCCGCCAGTGATTTACTTAAAAGCTGGGGTGAGTTTAAGGCCGATACGATTAACTTAAACCAGCTGGGTGTTAATAATGCCGAAGCGGTGAAAATCATGGACCGGGCGGGCTGGAAATAAGTTTATATGTTAATAAGTGAGTAGGTTTATATGTTAATAAGTGAGTATGTTTGTATGTTGATAAGTGAGTAGGTTATTATCCATTCAGCTTCTTACTTACAAACTTACAAACATATCAAACCTGTAAACATAAATACCTTGATTCATTTTATAAAAAATCTGACTGATCGTTGGCAGCTGGGTGTTATTCTAATCGCCCTGCTGTTTGCCGTGCCTGTCATTACCGTCGTCAGTTTTGTCTTTCAGGGGCCCAATGATGTCTGGCAGCATCTGGTCGAAACCGTTCTTGCTGACTATATCAGCAATTCGCTGTTATTGATGCTTGGTGTCAGTCTCGGTACGTTGAGCATCGGCATCACAACAGCCTGGCTCACCAGTATCTGTGAATTTCCCGGGCGAAAAATTTTCCAGTGGGCATTGTTATTACCACTCGCCGTGCCCGCTTATATCATCGCCTATACTTATACTGGCATGCTGGATTTTTCCGGGCCGGTACAGACATTTATCAGAGAATCATTTGGCTGGGGCCCGAGAGATTACTGGTTTCCAGAGATCCGCTCTATCGATGGTGCCATAATGATGCTGTCACTGGTACTTTACCCCTATGTTTATCTACTCACGCGTGCTGCTTTTCTGGAACAATCCTGTGTTACTCTGGAAGCCAGCCGCTCTCTGGGCAGGGGGCCCTGGAGAAGTTTTTTCTCTATTGCTCTGCCAATGGCCAGACCGGCGATTATTACCGGACTTTCTCTGGCTCTAATGGAAACTTTAGCTGATTTTGGTACGGTCGAGTACTTTGGTGTAGCGACTTTTACTACGGGAATTTTTCGCACCTGGTTCGGCCTGGGGGATGCGACAGCTGCCTCACAATTGGCTTCAATGCTGTTATTATTTGTTTTTGTATTGATTCTTATTGAACGTTTTTCACGTCGTCAGGCACGTTATCACCAGCATATTGGTCGACAGGCTCATGCCAGACGCATTCAATTATCTTTTAAACAAGGCTGGACTGCTTTTATTGCCTGCAGCATTCCATTACTGCTTGGATTCGCCCTGCCCTTTAGCCAATTACTGATCTGGACTATAGAAACAGCAGAAGAAATGATCAATAGTGATTTCTATACACTGGCAGCGAACAGCCTGAGCTTAGCTTTTGTCACTTCATTACTGGCATTATTACTTGCCCTGTTTATGGGCTATGGTCAACGATTAAAAAATACCCGTCTTATCCGTCTCATGGTACGTATCGCTTCAATGGGCTATGCCATTCCCGGCACCGTCATTGCCATTGGCGTAGTTATCCCTTTCGCCTGGCTGGACAACAGCATCGATGACTGGGCCCGAGATCAATTTGATTTTTCAACTGGCCTGATACTATCGGGCACTCTATTCGCCCTGGTTTTTTCTTATCTGGTCCGTTTTTTAGCGGTCTCAGTCGGCTCTGTCGAATCATCTTTAGGCAAGATAAAACCTTCCATGGATGATGCTGCCCGTTCGATGGGCTACAAACCATTCCAGGTCCTGAGAAAAGTTCATATTCCTATCATGAGAACCACCTTGCTCACGGCTATTTTACTGGTGTTTGTTGATGTCTTAAAGGAACTGCCGGCCACCTTACTTTTACGCCCCTTTAATTTCAACACGCTGGCCGTCAGAGCTTACGAATTAGCGGCTGATGAACGACTTGCTGATGCATCCAGCGCAGCAATTATGATCGTTTTAACGGGTATTATCCCTGTGATCCTGCTTAGCCTGGCGATTACTAAAAACCAATATGAGCCTTCAGAAAATGACTAATATTCTCTTGCAACTCAATAGTATTTATCTCAGCTATGGTTCTCATACAGTGATAGAAGATATTGATCTGACACTGCAGGAAGGAGAGATTGGCTGTCTGCTCGGTTCCAGCGGTTGCGGCAAAACGACTTTGCTGCGCAGTATTGCCGGTTTTGAGAAACCCGATCAGGGACAAATTCGCATCCGCAATAAAATTGTTAATGATAATGCAACCAATAAGCCGCCAGAGCAGCGGAATATTGGCATGGTTTTTCAGGATTTTGCCCTGTTTCCTCACCTGAGTGTCAAAAAAAATATCGCCTTTGGTCTGACTAAACTCAATAAAACAGCTGCTGCTCAACGCGTGCAAGAATTGCTCGACATGATAGGTCTCGCCGATATTGGTGAGAAATACCCTCACCAATTATCAGGTGGTCAGCAGCAGCGAATTGCCCTGGCCCGGGCTTTAGCACCAAAACCCGATTTATTGTTATTGGATGAACCCTTCTCAAGTCTGGATGTGGAACTGCGGGAACAACTCGCTACCGAAGTGAGAAAAATTATTAAACATGAAGGCATCACCGCAATTTTGGTTACTCATGATCAACATGAAGCTTTTGCCATGTCTGACAAAGTAGGCTTATTACACCAGGGAAAAATGCTTCAATGGGATACGCCCTATAACTTATACCATCAGCCAACAAGCCAGTATGCGGCAAATTTTATCGGCCAGGGTGTTATGATCCCCGGCACAGTTTTAAACAGTCAAACAATAAAAACAGACCTGGGTGATATTCACGGAAAGGTACCTGACGGCTGTCGGGAAAATTGCCCTGTTGATGTTCTGATCCGTCCAGATGACATTATTCATGATGATAAGAGTGAACATCAGCTGGAAATTATCGACAAGGTTTTTCGTGGTGCGGAATTTTTATACACATTAAAACTCAATGATACCAGCAGCGTGTTATGTATCACCCCCAGCCACCATAATCACCCTGTTAACAGCCAGCTGGGGATCACTCTGGATATGAGTCATGTTGTGGTATTTAAGCGGAATTTGACTAAATAACTATTCCTAATAACTATTCCTAAATGATATACACAGAGCATCAGAACCTATCATTTATTGTTGGGTGATTTTATGCCAATATGAGCCCAATAATGAATGATAGGTTCTGATGCGTATATTAAATGAGCAATGCTCACTATTTTGAAACACTTATTTAAGGCAGCATCTTAAGCACATCCATAAGACTCAAACCCGCCTGGTGGGCATTGCCCCACAGGGAAGCAGCAAGCAAAAGTAACAAGACTCCACTCAGTATTTTAATCCAGCCCATGTTTTGTTCAGCTTTGTGGGAAAGGATTTCTGAGAAATCCATCATTTCCTTGCGCAGATAGATATTTTCCATAGCCAGTTGCAGGTGCAGCGCCACCTTCTCAAGCAGCAGCTGATCCTCATCGTTGAAACACTCTTTTCCTTTTTTGTTCAACAGTTGGATCACACCTGTGGTTTTGTCTTCCATAACGCTTCGAATAGGCGCCAGCAGCGTGTTATGAAGGACAAAGCTATTATTTACCTCAGCATGAGCTTCCTGCTGCATATTTTCTTCAATGATAGAAGCCCCGCTCTCGATCACTTTCTTTACCAGTGGACGTATTTGAGAGGCCACTACCTGCTTTCCTGATAAAGCTGTACCACATAAAAGCCATACTTTTTTTTGATTCTGGTCACTGAGAAAAATATTGCAGCGTTCCACATTTAAAGCACCTGGCAGAAGCCGGACAAAGAGTTCCAGAAGTTCATTATTTCCCCGTACGCTCCAGGAACGGTTTAAGATTCTCTGCCGAAGTTTAAGCTGATCATGAAGTTGATAAAGATTTTTGCGGTAAGATTCGTTGACCGAAGTCTGCTTTTCATCATCCAGAATCCGTTTTGGCAGACCACCCAACTCATCCCGTACATAGACATTCATTCCACTTTGATGAAAAAACAGAGCCAGGGTATTGTATAAGCTGACTTCCTCCTCTATCTGCTCAAGGGTCAGGTTATTATCAATATGATGACTGGCTTGCTCAGCACGTTTTTTCCGTAGTGCAAAGAGTTTTTCAGGTGCCAGCAGGTTAAACTCAAAGATCATTTTACTGCGAAAATCCGCAGATAAAAAATTTTGTTTCGGTTGAGGTAAAAGTATCCTGAAAAGATCAAGTTCCAGGTAGCTAAAATGATCAAGGGACTGGATATCATAGACAGGGACTGCGTGCTGGTAACCTTTAAATGGGAGGCCAAAGTGTAATTCACGTGGTTTATGGGCTAAATTGGGCGATTTCCACCAGTTTTTGCTGGAAAGATCCAGATATCCTTCCTCAGGCCATCCACGAATACTTTTTAAAATAGTCGTTTTACCGGAACCCGGAGGGCCGGAGATAATGAGTTTATGGAGGTCCACATCTTTGGGAAATGAGACGCCATTGATAGTCTTTATTTCATCGACAGTTTGTAAAGTTAACTTGATCATAAGAACAGTATAGTTTGTTTGTTATGGTTATTCACCCTTAGAACAGTTCAACGGCGTAGGCTCACCTGTATAATACCCTTGAGAATAGTCAACGCCCATCTCTTTTAACAATAGCAGAGTTGCTTCATCTTCCACCCACTCTGCTATTGTTTTCATTTCCATAATATGACCGACTTGATTAATGGATTCAACTAAGGCGCGATCAATCTTATCGTGGCACATATCTTTGACAAAGCTGCCGTCAATTTTCAGATAATCAACCTGCAGGTGTTTCAAATAACCAAAGGAGCTCAGACCGCTGCCAAAATCATCCAGCGCAAACTGGCAGCCTAAGCCCTTTAACTCTTCCATAAAACAATTTGCTTTAGATAAATTGGCAATGGCAACGGTTTCAGTAATTTCTAAACACAATTCCTTAAAATCAATGTGGTAAAACTCAGCCTGTTCTTTAATGTACTCAAGAAAGGTGTCATCTGTCAGTGAATCCCCTGACAGATTAATACCTACAACTCGATTGACAAACCCTTTTTGAAAAAAATGTCCCTCTGACATTGCTGAAAACGTCTTTTGAATGACCATTCGATCAATTTTAGGCATTAAATTATAGCGTTCAGCCGCTGATATAAAATCATCCGGTGCAACAATTTCACCCTGAATATTTTTCATTCTAAGCAAAACTTCCCAGTGCATAATAGATTCTGTATCAGAAGTCAGCGATACTATGGGCTGCTTATATATAATAAAGGAGTCTTCCTGCAGGGCATCATTAATTCGCGTGACACAATGCATTTCACTATGACGCTTAGTCAATTCTTCATCTGTCGGCTGATAGATATGAATTCGGTTGCGGCCACTGTCTTTGGCCGCATAGCAGGCCAAATCAGCGGCACTTAAAATATCTGATGTTTTTTCACTGTTTTTATTGATGGCGACAACGCCAACACTAACACCTACTTCAAACACACGAGCATCCCAGACAAACCGATAATTTTTAATATTTTGCCGCAGGGTATTAGCAATACTTTCTGCCTGTTTTAATTTACATGTTTCCAGTAAAATACCAAACTCATCACCACCCAGACGAGCCAGTAAGTCTGATTCGCGTATACTATTTGATAGTTCAACTGATAATTGTCGTAAAAGCTCATCACCGGCCATATGTCCACAGGTATCATTAACCACTTTGAACTGATCCAGATCCAGGTAGCATAAAACATGTTCGTGATGATTTTCTTTAGCATCTTCAAGTAGTTCTATGAGACGATTTTCAAACACTCGGCGATTAAATAAACCCGTTAAAGCATCATGTCGAGCCTGAAAATAAAGCTGACTGGTCATTCGACGGGCTTCGCTAACATCCTGAAAAACAACCACCCCGCCGATGACATTATTTTGTTGATTTTTCATCGGGGCAACCGATAACTCAATGCTCAGCAATTCACCATTTCGATGTTCCAGAGCCGTATTGCCTTTTACAATGTCCTGAGCTGTCTTATTGTGTTCCAATAGTTGTACCAGTGGATTTTCAATTTTTTTACCACTTGTTTCATCTGTCAGGCAAAATATATCACCTATAAATTTTCCTTCTACTTCTTCTTTTTTCCAACCCAGCAGACGTTCAGCAACAGGATTCATATAATTAATTATTGCTTTACTGTCGGTGGAAATAACCGCATCAGTAATCGAATGCAGAGTCACTTCAGCTAACTCTTTTTCTTTAAATAATGCCAGCTCTGATTTTTTTGCACGCGATAATGCCCTATAGACTTCACGTTGATGCTGTACAATTGAGTCCAGTGCTTCATTGATAAATTTAGATAAGAAACCAAACTCATCAGAAGTCGATTCATCAAATCGAGCGGTGGTATCACCACGGGCAAACTGCTGTGCTGAATTGAGCAGTTTCAAAAAAGGCTTATTGAGAATATATTGCAGAGCTTTTTGTAACAGAATCCCAAACAAAAAAACCAGTGCACCAATAACAAGCAGCATATTTTTTCGTTCGCTGATAACAGTTTTGATCAGATTGGGATAGTTAATCGTAAGATGATAGTTAATAATTCCGTTATTAGCATATGACATTGTCCGCACAATTGTCTGGAAAGACGCGTCATTATCTTGTGACTGGCCAATATTTAAAATGTGAGAATCAAATTTCAGGCGCAAGGCATTGAAATGATATTGCTTCTGATAAGCAGGGAGTTTTTCTTCAAGAAACTGCTTAATTTTAATTACTGTTGTTAGGTTGTTCTTATTTTCACTGGCGTCGCTATGAAAAAAAGCCATGGGAAGATCTTTTTCCATCTGGTGAGCAAACAAAATCGTATTTTTTTGATAGCTTGTCTGCAGTTCCTGTTCTTTTCCCTGAAGTAAAAAAACAGCGATGATAAGTCCAATCAAAGCTAATCCCCAGAAAACAACGCCAGTAATTTTAATGGGTAAAACAAATTCAAACGGCTTCTGAACTGATTGTTTCTGAGACACTTGTTTATGAGAAAAGTGATCTTTTTTTTCAATAATAGGGGGCGTTGTGTTTGAACTATTCCTGGTCATTTATTTAAAGCCGATCCATTTGACTGTAATCAAAACCGGACACACACCACTGATTCCGGCACCGAAAATTGCAAAGCCCAAAAACCATGGAAAAAACCAGTTAATATAGGCGAATTGTGCCATAAATTGCGGAGAAAACAACTGAAAATAATCTCTAAAATATGAGTTGAAATAGGCGTTAAATAAAACGAAAGTGAGCAATAACATTAAAGCCACAATAAGCCGCCAAGCTCTTTCAGCCGAAAATGAAAAACGTGACTTATTTTGGATGGGTGCTAAATTCTCATCATTGCCAGACAAACTATCGCCATATCGACGTCGGTTAATGGCATCAGGGATCAGAATATTAAACATTCCCTCTAAACACAGCACCATAATTAAGGCGTAGACACCTGAATTCAGATCAAAATATAAAAAAAAGAGCAAAAATGCGCCCACAACCAAACGATAGGTTCTATTACTCATCGTTCCACCCTGTTGTTATAATTAGTATTATATTAGTACCTTAACTCTAGTATCCCGGCCAGGATTTTTCTATATTATTTTCAGTGATTTATTGAATCAGAGCAAAAAAATACAGAAACAAATCATTATGACTTAATATCAGGCCGTGCTAAATAAGGCAGTTTTTCATTTAAACCTATTCCAAGCTGACCCATAGCCCGTTTGCTCATCAGATTTTTTAATGGCTTGAATTTATCTGCAATATTGAGTCCCGAATTGCGTAGTAACTTAAGTGGCGTAATGTCATTACTGAACAATCGCTTAAAGCCATCCATTGCCGCCAGCATGGCTATATTGTCACCTTTACGCCGTCTTTCATAGCGCCGCAATGTAGACAGGGAGCCAATGTCTCGTTTTTTCTCCACAGCACGCTGCAATTCTTCTGCCAGCACAACTGCATCTAATAAACCCAGATTGACGCCCTGCCCCGCCAGAGGATGCACAGTATGCGCAGCATCACCGATTAATGCCAGATGCTCCTGAACATACTGATTGGCATGCCTGAGGCGCAAGGGAAAACTTCCTCGCTCTGAATTCAGCTGAATACGTCCCAGAGAACTACCAAAAGTCATCTGCAATTCCTGATTAAAGGAGTGCTCATCCATATTGAGTAATGACTGTGCTTTTTCTTCTGTTGTTGACCAGACAATTGAGCTTTGTCCATCCGCAAGCGGCAAAAATGCCAGCGGCCCCTCTGGCATAAACTGCTGCCAGCAGGCATTCTGATGTGACTCTGATGTAGTCACATTGCATACCACTGCATTCTGGTGATACGCCCAACTGCTCAGCGTGATGCCAGCCTGTTTTCTTACCCAGGAATTCGCCCCATCGGCACCCACCAGCATTTTGGCACTTAGTTTTAAACCATCAGTTGAAATCAATTCAACACCCTGTTCATCCAGTCGCATAGACTGCGGCTGCACTGGCATTAACAGGTCAATATTATCAAAATCTGCCAGACGGGTTTGCACTGCTTTTTGAATAATTCGGTTTTCAATAATATGCCCTAAATCAGCCTGCCCCACCTCAGTGCTGTCAAAGTGAATTTGTCCCTGACCGGTAGCATCCCATACATGCATTTTATTATAAGCAGCCACGCCATCGTGCTGCATGCTTTCCCATACCCCCAGATTTTCAAAAATATGCTGGCTGGCGTGGGTGATCGCGCTGACGCGAATATCATGAGAACCTTCGTTCCAGTCAAAATTACTTTGCTGCGCTTCAATCACCGCAATTTTGAGTGAACTATTGCCTAAAGCACAGGCGAGTGTGGCACCAACCATGCCGCTGCCGACAATAATAATATCGTAGGTTTGCCCTGCTTTTACTGCATTCGTTTTTGTCATATTTTTAGAGTGTTAAGTGTTAAGCGTTAAGTGACAGAAACTGAGTGTTATTATTCAACCTCAATCCTCATTCAAAATCAACTGAAAAGCTATGTGTTTAAAAAGGTCTGTAGTTGTTTATTAATAAATTAATAAATTATTCAGTTTATTGTTTACAAAAAGCCTGTGGTTGCTGATTTTTCTGACTTTGACTGTCTGTACCCAAAGGGCATGCCAAGCGCAGCGAGTTTCAAAGTTATAAAAATTAGTGACCACAGGCTCAACAGAGGAAATTAAAAAATATACTCTGAATAGTTACTAAATTAATTTCAAACTAAAATAAGGATTGGCCAACGGCCATTTTACTCATTTTTCCCTGCAGCATACCACTGCCCATGGCCTCATGGGCAATAGCATGCTTCAGAGGTGAGATAATATCAGTCATAAATAATCCAGAATTTCTCAACATGGCCAACGCAGTTGACTGGTTTGAGAAAAGTTTAATCAGGCTATTAGTAATACTTGTCACCTGCCGAATATCAGCCTGACGCCATTGCCAATAAGCATCTAATAGTGCTTTATTACCCGGGTCACCCGATTTGTATGTTTGCATTTCATTGACGATAAGTTCTGCCAGTGCAGAAATATCACGCAAGCCCAGATTAAAGCCCTGCCCGGCAACAGGATGCACACCATGGGCAGCATTACCGATCAGGGCCACTCTATTTTGATGAGCCAGAGTATTATTATCAATCGTCATCAGCACCAGAGGATAACTTGCTCTTTTCCCCACTTTGTTAATCTGCCCCAGACGATAACCAAAACGCTGCTGCAATGCCTGTGTAAAGTCGGCATCATTCAATGCCATTATTTCTTTGAGCTGTTCATCTCTGACAGTCCAGACAAGCGAACAGCGATGACGAGTCAGAGGTAATACAGCCAGTGGTCCCGAATCAGTAAAACGTTCATAGGCAACATTTTGATGCGGTATTTCGGTTTCGATATTGGCAATGATTGCCGTTTGTGCATAGGAACGCTGGTTAATTTGAATGCCCAGAGATTCCCGGGTTTTGGAATTCACACCATCGGCAACAATCAGCAAACGGGCACTGAGGTTTTTCACAGTATAGTTGTTTTTTTTGGGTAAGCTTTCCAGTTTTAAGCTGATTTTAACTTCATCTGAGGTGCTTTGAATCTGTTCAATTAATGCCGGACAAAAAAGATGAATATTTTCCTTGTGCTGCATTTGCTCAATTAGGATCTTACCAAGCACACGGCTTTCGACCACATAACCTAAAGCCGGAACACCTTCCTTTTGATGATCAAGTCTGGTCACACCCATGTGCCCGCGATCCGATATATGGATCTGTTTTATCGCTTCAAAACCGTCACCATCACGCTGAGCCAATTGCTTCCAAATCCCCATTGACTGATAGATCTGCCTCGAACTCCAGGCTAATGCCAGACAGCGATCATCAAAACTGGGCTGGGTCTGCTCCTGCTGGTAGGGATGCGCTTCAATAACAGCAATGCTCAGCTTCAATGGTGCCAGAGCCAATGCCATGGTTGCACCCGCCAGACCACCACCAACAATGACAATATCAAAGTTTTTTTTAGCAACGCTTTCGTCTGAGTGTTTTGTCATTCGGATTATTTCTCACTGCTTTTTTTCAGAGTGTTCTACTTAGCTTTTGCGCACAATTTTCGACTGACGAGCGCTTTTACTTTTACTAATGACTTTTTTTCTAAGCGCTTTCTTTTTGCCAGGGGCTGCTCTAAGCACTTTTTTCCGGGTCGCTGCTTTTTTCTTAGTCGCTACTTTTTTCTTAGTCGCTGCTTTTTTCTGAATTGTTGTCTTTGTCCGGCTTATGACTTTCTTGCTCTCATTGGATGCTGCCATAAGTGCTTCAATTTCAGCAACAGTTTTTGGGGCACTGGCCGTAAGCACTTCGTACCCTGTTCGAGTCACGCGAACATCATCTTCAATACGAATACCAATATTACGCCATTTTTTCGCTATTTTACGATTATCACCCGTATAAATTCCGGGCTCAATGGTCAGAACCATACCGGGCTCCAGCATTCGCCATTCATTATCAATCTTATAATCGCCGACATCATGAACATCCAGCCCCAGCCAATGCCCTGTTCTGTGCATATAAAAGGCTTTATAGGCTTCATCTTTAAGCAAAGTATCAACGCGTCCTTTTAACAGTCCAAGACGCACCAGGCCTCTGGTAATCACTTTTACAGCAACTTCATGCGGTGCATTCCAGTGACTGCCGGGATAAACCATTTCAATGGCCGCTTTTTGAGCCTCCAGCACTAATTCATAAAGCGCCTTCTGTTCAGGTGAAAAATGGCCGTTGACAGGATAAGTCCGGGTAATATCTGATGCATAACCATTGTATTCCCCTCCGGCATCAACTAACACCAGATCCCCGTCTTTTAACACAGCATTGTTCTCGGTGTAATGCAAAATACAAGCATTTTCACCGCCGCCAACTATCGATGGATAGGCGAGATCCCTGCAGCCATTGAACATACATTGATGCACAAATTCTGCTTCCAGCTGGTATTCAAACAGATCTGGCTGACAGGTTTTTATTAATCGTTCATGAGCCTTGCAGGAAATGCCGGCGGCCTTTTTCATCATTTTAATTTCATTAGCCGATTTGAATAATCGCATTTCATGTAACGGGTGATCAAGTGCCACAAATTCACCCGGCGCATTTACTCCCATACGAATTTTTTGTTTTAACTGATTCACCCAGCCCGTTAAACGCTGATCAAAATCTGCATGAATACCCATGGTATAAAATACCCTGGTTTTATTTTCCATCAGGCCGGGTAATATTTCATCAATGTCTGAAATAGGGAACGAGTCATCCGCACCATAACTGGCCAGCACACCTTCCTGCCCGGCACGACGGCCATGCCAGATTTCCTTATTTTCATCTTTTTCACGGCAAAACAGAACATATTCACCATGTTTTCGACCTGGAATCAGCACCAGAACAGATTCCGGTTCCCAAAACCCCGTTAAATACAGAAAATCACTATCGGGTCTGAAAGCATAATTCACATCACGATTTCTCACCTGTTCTCCCGCAGTGGGTAAAATAGCAATACTGTCAGCGCCCATATCCTGCATTAAATGCTTTCTGCGCTTTGCAAACTCTTTTGTTTCTATCATTTTATTTTGACTCAGGGGCTTATTTTTTGGCTAAAGGCTTAATGAATAAAAACGCACTAATGCATCGTCGTATCAGGCATATCAACTGGCACACGCAGAGGATTTATTTCTTCATTAACAAGCAAAACACCTATACGAATAAACTCAATAAATTCAATAATTGCTTCTTCATCACTGTCATCACCCGCCAGCTCATAGTCATCTACCGTGGCAATTGAAGCCATTGTTTCCACAAATTCTTTCACTTCGCCAGGATAAGCAGAGAAATCTTTAATTCCGGCAAGACTCAGCCCCATTAAAAAACCCTGCGCCCATTCAGCGATCGCGGCCAGACGAATAGTTTCACTCGCATCATCAGGCAAAAGTGGATAAAAATTAAGATTATTATCAGAAAGTGCCCTCAGTGTCTCTAAAAAGAAACCTTTGAATGATTCCGCAATTGCCTCCAGCAGTAATTCACGTGCCTTAACTGCGTTTGACGTTTCATCATCCTCTCTAAATAAAGTGAGTGATAACCATTCATGCAGATTAATATCTCCCTTACCGCAAAGTATGCCGCACAAAGTCCCATGTACCTCTGAGGGTGATAATTCACTGCCTAACTTTACAAGATCTGCTTTTATTTGCTCAATATCTGTTTCTGATGACATAAAACCTTCTAATTCAATATGTTCTACTTTAAAACTTATTATTTTAATAGAATACCTGTAAAAATGTGATTTATTCTTTAATTATTAGAATTATAACCCAGTTAATCAATATTTCTGTTATAGATTGTTGTTTTAAGCATTGACCATTGTCATAATGACTTCTAATATATGCTTTAAATTGTTGAAAATAAATATAATAGATCTGTCTGCACTGTTTATAGAATACGCTTGCAGAATTGTTTGTAGAAAGAATGCAGCCATTTTAGTCACAATTTAAATAAAAAAAAGCAGAGTAACTATTTAGGTAAAAAAACATGGTAGAAAATGCAATTGCTGCTGATACGGATATCGAACTAAAGCGCCTGGATGAAAGTGTTGATGTTTTACTCGGAACTATCAACCAGCTTAAAGAAGAAAATGTCCAGTTACGTTCACAACAGGAGTTTTTGCAGGTTGAACGTTCAAGACTCATGGAAAAAACTGAAACAGCACGCACCCGTGTTGAAGCTATTATTAATCGTCTAAAAGCCATGGAGAGTAACGGATGAAAGAAGAAACTGTACCCGTTACGGTCAAAATTCTGGAAAAAGACTATCGCATTGCCTGTGCACCCAATCATAAAGAGAGCCTGGAAGATTCAGCCGCGCTTTTGAATAACAAAATGCTTGAAATTCGAACCACTGGCAAAGTGATCGGCAGCGACCGTATTGCGGTGATGGCGGCACTGAATCTTGCTCATGATTTATTGCAGCAGCAGCAGCAAACAGCCAGTGACTGTCAGTTAAAACAGCAGCTGCGTGAATTAAGAGAAAAAATTGACACTGCTGTCAATGAAAGCAAACAAATGGAACTTTCTTAATTTATTGGTAACTATTTAGCAACCCAGACCATGCTGGCCAGCCATCCGCAAGTAACATCAGGTATTCAGCTCACTCTTTTTTTATGCCCAAAACTCGCTGCGCTCAGACAGTTGGACACAAAAAAAGAGCAAACTAAACACCTTCTTTGAATCTGTTACTTAGAAG
>JAPVVU010000024.1 GCA_028571885.1 Gammaproteobacteria bacterium
GCTTCTAAGTTACAAAAATATAAGTGTTTGTATTTTATATGTTTTGTAACTTGTAGATGGTTAGCCGTTTTACGGCTTGGGTTGCTGAATAGTTACAAAAAATTTTGTTAATCAGTGTTGGGGGGAGGCTGATTCACCATTTTTGAACAGCTATTTAGGATTTTTTATACCAATTAATTCAGGATAAGCGTCAAGCTGGTCGAGTAGTTTTATCGTATCATCAGATATATCACCTTTTCGTAATTCAAACAGTTGTTGCTGATATTCATTCAATTTGATGCTGGCATCACCATCAATGCTTGTCATTCTCTGAATACGGTAGTTATTCCAACGTTCAATTTCATGGGTAAACAGAGTATCTGGAAAATTTCGGCAACGATAGCGGAACAGCATTTCTTCCAGTCGTTCGTCTTCAAAATTAACTGTCAGTTCACCCAGTTCAGATGCTTTTGTTTCTCTAATTAGATTCATTTTCTCCTTATCATTGGTAGAGAAAAATCCACCGGAGTATAAATTCTGATCGGGATCGCTGGAAGGCGATGCATAGATGGGTTTAAATGCTTCTTGAATTCGATCAGACAGACTCTGATCGGTTTTTAACTGTTCGAGATGTTGTGCACATTGTTCAAGGTCGATTGTCCATTGTTTTATATTTTCAGGTGTCAGTGTTTTAAGAGGGACAAGAACGGGACATTTATTCAGATGTATGGTTTTTAATGGCAGACGCTGTTCACCGTCAGGCAAATCATCTGTTTTTGTGAATGTCAGATATTTGATTTGTTCTACGCTCATATTAATAAGCGCTTCAGGATCTGCATGTAGTTCATAAACAATCACAGCATTCTTATTATTTGCATCCATTGCGACGGGTACCACAATACCCATATGCCCCTTTTCTGCAGGGTACATGCCGCTGATATGAACCAGAGGCGTCTGTTTTTGCAGATTGATTAAATCCTGAACTTTGTATTTGAAGCGATGTTCATAAATGTATTGATACAGGCGAGGTTGCCGTTCTTTAATTAATCGGGCAACCTCAATGGTGGCCAGTACATCCGAAAGCGCATCATGTGCTGATTTATGAACAATGTTATTGGCCTGGCTTAATGCTTCTAACCTGAAGCTGGTGTGCCCATCATCGCGTTTCGGCCATTTGATTCCCTCCGGACGAAGTGCTTTTGTGAGTCTTAACAGATCAATAATATCCCATCGTGAATTGCCATGCTGCCATTCACGCGCATAAGGATCATAAAAGTTTCGATACAGTGTGTAACGGGTAAATTCGTCATCGAATCGGATGTTGTTATAGCCTACGGTACAGGTCCCTGGTTGTGCGAATTCAGCATTAATCCTGGCAATAAATTCTGCTTCGTTTAAACCTTTCTCCAGAGCCAGTTGAGGCGCAATGCCTGTGACCAGACAGGCCTGTGGATTGGGCAGAAAATCATTGGCTGGCCGACAATAAATGACCAGAGGTTCGCCGATAATATTTAACGCTTCATCGGTTCGGATACCGGCAAATTGTACTGGCCGATCACGTTTAGGATCGATGCCGAACGTTTCATAGTCATGCCAGTAGAGGGTATTGGCTTTATTTGCTTTTGCGGCACTTTTATTGTGCATTGTATGCTTCTTTAAGGTAATGGTATGCTTCTTTAAGGTAATAGTATGCTTCTTTAAGGTAATGGTATGCTTCTTTGAGCTAAAGGTTTACTTCTTCTCTGTTTTTTCCTGTTCGGCCAGGGCTTCTGCCCAGGGATCAACTTCTTCAGCTTCAGCAGTTGCCTGTTCTGCTAATGCATCAGCCCAGGGGTCATCTTCTTCTGCCGATTCAGATTCAGTAACCTCTGCCTGAGTATCACTTTCAGTTTCAGCAGTTGCCTGCTCTGCTAATGCATCAGCCCAGGGGTCGTTTTCTTCTGCCGATTCAGGTTCAGCATTATCCGCCTGAGTATCTGTTTCAGTGGCTGCCTGTTCAGCCAGTGCATCAGCCCATGGATCGTCTTCAGGCACTACTTCTTCAGCATCTTCATCTAAAGTATCGAGATCCATATTAAGCTCATCATTAATGCCCAGATGAACCGCAGTACTATCGTCTAATGTCGCATCATTTTTCGCTAAATCTAAGCCATCAGTTCTTTCCGGATCAAAGCTATCCACTTGATCATGATTATCATCTACAGAAGGGGCAAGTTTACTGGGATCGATATCATGTTCCAGGCGTTTATCTCGCAGGTAGATAATGGCTTTTAATACTATTTGGGCATTGGATTCTACTTCCTGGCCTGTTTTTTTACCATGCTCTGTCATTAGCGCTGTGATGGTTTCCAGGGCTTCAAATAAATGTTCATTGAGTTCTGTGTTTTTCAGTCGAAGTTCGGATAATTCTTTCAAACGAGCTTCATTCGATTCAGCTTGCTCACGAGCCAGAATTGTTGCATTAGCCGTCTCTTGACTTCGATCTTCTTCATTCCCTGCAATTTCAGTGCTGGTGATTTCAGGAGCCTGGGTGACTGTTGCTGTTTGTCCAGAGCCACTGGTTTTAAGAAAACTATTATTGCTTTCAATAAGGTTATCGGGATAGTCCAATAGTCGATAGGTGTCACGATGCAGATAGAGTGTGACAAATTCTTTAATGACAGTTTTTTCATTTTGAAAAAGCTTTTCAGCCTGTTCATCACTATTTCCTTTGAAGCCAATAGATTGCAACTGTTTTTTCAGGGATGAAATGCGTTCTTCTTTACTTCCAGTGTAATCACTGATTAATTCATTAACTGCCTTGAGATCTTTACGTTTGGCTTTAATATTAAAAATTATCATAATGATTAATATTAAAAAAAAGACAATGCTGGCTTCCGCTGTGATAATAAATAACTTAGGGATTAAAGCTTCCATTATTCGAGTTCTCCTGTCAGCTCATCATAAGCAGTTTCACGGGCTTTTTTCCATTTGCGATAAGCAAACCATCCACCGACACCGACAATAATATTAACAATGACAGCAATAAGAGTCCCTGCCAGCCAACCTGATTCTTCTGTGGCGGGTGGGGTTTCCTGAATTTCCTCAAAAATCTCCTCAACAACCTCCTCAACATCTTTCGCTGCAGGCGTTTCCTCTGTTAATAACTGTTCAGGACTTAATATTAAATTATCAAATGTGGGCAAATCAAGTGGAATGGGGCGTGATATATAGTCAATAGGACGACCGGTTCGAGTTTTAGTTTGCATATGGATAACTATATGATAGTTATTCTCGGGATCCAGCGACTCACTTTGATAAGACCATTCCAGAACATTGGGGTTAATTTGTTGTAAGTTTATTGCTTCGCCCGTGTCATTATCCTGTAATGTGTCGCCTTTTATTAAGAATGCACTCATTTTTATTTTTCTGGGATTTACAAATTCAATATTTGGACTGACTAATATTTGATGGTAATTTTTGTTATTTTTTTGCTGTTGTTCAACTCGGGTATTAAGCAGGTTAATATCGTGAACCATGACAGAATGGTTGATTTCACGTTGAAATGTTTCACTGCTTGCCCGAAACGTAAATTGATTTTTACCAATATCCAATGTTGGATTAATTTGGACATTAAATATTCCATCATTAGCTTCAGTATCGCCACGCAGGCCATTATCATGCAAAAACCAACGTTTTTTATTGGCTTGTTTAAGGGGAAGGTTATTCCCTGAAAGCTCTTTTTGTACTGCAGACATAGAAATGAATTGTAAAAAATTATCATCTGTTATTTTATTATTATTATCCACCATGAAAAGAGCGATGTTAAAATTTTCACCAATAAACAGGTTGTTGGGGAGGCGGTTAGTCTGAATTTGAAGATTTGTTACCACTAAAACCCGATTATCAGGATCTGTCTGCGCATTGATTGACCATTCACCCGTTTTAGGTTGGCTGATAGTGATTAAATCATAATTTTTTTCGGACTGCCATTTTACATATGAGGGTGCATTCTCCTGCTTATATTTCTTCTTGTCGGGTTCAATGACTTCAGTAGGCCTGGCATTTTGTGGTTTGAATACCAGTAATGTTAACTCAAGAATGGATTCATCCACCAAAAATTTATTATCAACTAAGGGGACAGTATCGGGTTTTGTGGTCTTTTCAAACAAGCGTAGAAAAATTCTTTCAAGTTGTTCGGCACTATCAGTTTGTTCAAAAGCACCATCTGTTTTGCTTGAAAGTTCTTGCAAAAATGCATGGTCAGCATTTTTTGATAACGCAATAGTATGGATGTTCGCCCCTGTTTTCTCGATTTCAGGCAACATTGTTGTTAAAATTCGAGTACGCTCCTGTGCATTTTTTTCATCATCCTTACTGATATCAATCATGCCGTCAGTTAACAGGATGATACTGCGTTGATTTAATTTTGAAGGTGTTTTACCCCAATCAGCAACGGCTGCTTCCAATGCCTGACCGATATTAGTAAAAAGATCACGGGAGTGAATTTTTTTACTGGCCAGCAGAGCATTTTTCTTCCATTTTTCATTGGCGAGACCCAATGGAATCAGGGGCACTGCTTCTGTTCCAAAGTTCCACACAGCAGTGGTTGCATCGGGGGGGAGTAATCCAATTAGCAGGCGTAAGGCTGGCAGACGCAGATTTTTTGGATCATTTTTCTTCATACTGCCGGATACATCAATGAGTACTCGAATATCACTGCTCTTGTTCTGCTGCTCAACTTGTTGAGCGCTCCAACCTGAAGAAGGGATTGCAAAACAGAAGAGTATAAAATACAACTTAATCTTATGAGCGATCATTTTTTTTGCTGATGCAGGTGTCAAAAGCATGCATAAACCCTAAATATTCAAAAATTATTGAGTCTGTATTGACTCAGGACTATTATTCTCTATATCGGCCAAAGATTCAAAAGCTTAACATCAGGGATATGACAACAACTAAAAGAGCCAATATTAGTGCTCTAGCTATACCTTATCTCTTAGTAAGAATATCTCTTTTTAAGATTAAGATGGTTTCTCTAATTTTAGATTGATTTGAGGATATAGCCAATAATTTCTTCTACTGACTTTTTTTAGCTGGTTCTTGTCGAATTCCATAATGTTAACACGGTGTTAAAAATACTGTGCTGAGAGAAAAATAGACATCCTGGAATAGAAATTATATTATTGAGGTCCAACTCTAATAGGAATGTTGTCTTCTAACCCTATGAATTTATGAAGATATTTTCAATATTAAAAAATCTCATGCACTTTTTTTGCAAGAATTAATGACGAGCAGGCTGAACAAGGCTAAAATAGTCAACTAATATGATAAGTAATGGTAGATCGAATAATGAAGCGAGTAGTTGTGACCGGGATGGGCATTGTTTCATGTCTTGGCAATAATAAACAGGCCGTTTTAGAATCTCTTCGTACTGGCAAATCCGGAATTCAGTTCAAAGATGAATATAAGGCGTTAGGCATGCGTAGTCATGTCGCCGGTAGTATTCATATTGATCTGGACGAATTTATCGAACGCAAAGTGAAACGATTTATGGGTAACGCCGCGGCTTATGCGTATATTGCAATGCAGCAGGCAATTGCGGATTCAGGCTTATCTGCGGACGATGTTTCAAATACCAGAACTGGACTTATTGCTGGTTCTGGTGGTGCTTCTTCAGAAAATCAGGTCTTAGCCGCTGATATTTTGCGCGAGAAAGGCATTCGTCGAGTCGGGCCTTATATGGTACCAAGAACGATGGCGAGCACGGTTTCTGCTTGCCTGGCAACCCCTTTTAAAATAAAAGGGGTGAATTATTCCATTAGTTCAGCTTGTGCAACCAGCACTCATTGCATAGGTAATGCGGTGGAACAAATTCAGTTTGGTAAGCAGGATGTTGTTTTTGCCGGCGGCGGCGAAGAAGAACATTGGACTCTCAGTATGCTCTTTGATGGTATGGGTGCCTTGTCCAGTAAGTACAATGAGACACCACAAACTGCTTCAAGGCCCTATGATGAAACCCGCGATGGCTTTGTCATTGCTGGCGGTGGCGGTATGTTAGTTTTAGAGGAGTTAGAGCATGCCAGGGCTCGCGGCGCCAAAATTTATGCAGAAGTGACGGGTTATGGGGCTACGTCAGATGGTGTGGATATGGTTGCGCCCTCTGGTGAAGGGGCTGTTCGCTGTATGCAGCAGGCTCTGAGTACTATTAGTAAACCGGTAGATTATATTAATACCCATGGTACCAGCACACCTGTAGGTGATCTAAAAGAAATCGAGGCCATTCGCGAGGTCTTTTCTGCCAAAGATTCTTCTTCAAATAAGGGTGTACCGCCGCTCAGTTCTACTAAATCATTAACGGGACATTCTCTGGGGGCTACTGGCGTTCATGAAGCAATTTATTGTCTGCTGATGATGGAAAATAACTTCATTGCAGCCTCTGCTAATGCAAATATTGAACATATGGATGATAAAGTATCGGATATGCCGATTGTGACCGAAATGAGAGAAAATCAGCAATTGGATACAGTCCTGAGCAACAACTTTGGTTTTGGTGGTACGAATGCCTGTTTAGTTTTTCAAAAGCTTGTTTGAAGCAGATTTGAAAAATCTTTACTCTATACTCAATAGCTGGTAACTATTTAGACTTTTTAATCGTCAAATGGCTGCTGTTGCCGGCATATTTTTTAAGATTGGAGATAAGTTTTCCGTGAATAGTTTTATTGGGACATATCATGAGTGGTTCTAATGCCTCGGTTCTGGTGGTTGATGATGAACCTTTTAATCTTGAAATTATTGAAGAGTATCTTGACGGGGAAGGTTATACTCTTTTTACCGCCGGAGATGGAGAAGACGCCTGGAAGCAGCTAGAGGCGAACCCTGATAAATTTGATGTCATTTTACTTGATCGCATGATGCCAAAGCTCGATGGTATGGAAGTTCTGGCAAAAATTAAAGTTCATCGAAAGCTTAAATCAACACCCGTTATTTTACAAACAGCAAAGGCTTCTCAACAAAATATTATTGAAGGTATGAATGCAGGTGCTTACTATTATCTGACAAAACCTTTTGATGATGAGATGTTACGTTCTATTGTTAGAACGGCAATAGAAGATAAGATGCGTTATGACTTGCTGACCTCTGAACTGGAAGAAAGTGTCAGAGGATTAACCACTATGCAAGATGCGCACTTTGAGTTTCAAACTATTGATGAAGCAAATGATTTAGCAAAAGTTCTGGCTAATGCCTGCGCCAGTCCTGATAAAGTTGTTACCGGGATTTCTGAATTATTAATCAATGCAGTTGAGCATGGAAATCTTGAAATTTGCTATGAAGAAAAATCACGACTTGTAGCGAAGCATATCTGGAAAGACGAAGTGAATAAACGTTTGCAATTACCAGAATATAAAGATAAAAAAGTCCTTGTATGGTTTCAACGTAAAGGTTCAATAAACAAGATTTTAATTGAGGACGAGGGTGAAGGCTTTGAATGGGAAAACTACCTCGAACTTGATCCTCAGCGTGCGTTTGATTCTCATGGTCGCGGTATCGCCATGGCAAAAATGATGAGTGTTGATGAGATTAATTATCAGGGATGCGGCAATAAAGTTGAACTAATCGTTCAAGGAGTAAAAGCCTGAAGTATCACTCAGAGCGTTAATCAAATATTTTTTTGATATCATCAAAAATTAGTTCATACTATTGAATGAGTATTTTTCATTTTATCAGTGATTTAATTCTAGATTCTACTCCCTCCATTAGCATCCCTAATAAATTTTTTAATCCATCATATTGACTGGCATCATTAACAGGCATGTTTTTAATCAATATTGAAATATGCGGATAAGTCATGATTGTTGTTGAATTAAAATCAAAGAAGCGATCCCTGTTTTTTGTCTGTTCAAGTAAAGATTGCTCCAGTGGTGTAATTTCATTTTTAGTGGAAAAATTACAGGTTTTTAATAGAGCTCTAAATTGGAAGCTGCAGTCCAGGTCTAATTCTTGACAGACATTCAATAATAGCGCACCTAAATTACTCAGGGATGCACTAGCAGAACATGCGCTTAGAAACGGAATAATTATTTCAGCTTCTTTAAAAGTGGGAGGGGAAATAGTTGCCGAGTTATATGAACTATTATTTTGTTGTTTTTCGGCAGTTTTTGCTTGTTTGGCTGCTTCAATTGTCTGTTTAATTCTGCTTTCAAGTGCTGAGTGGTTAAAAGGTTTAGTAATATAATCGTAGCCGCCAACCTCATACGCTTTTATTTTGTCATCAAGTGAACCTCGTGCAGAAACAAATATAATCGGTATGTGGCGAGTACTTTCAACTTTTTTTAACTCTCGGCATGTATCATAACCATCCATACCATCCATGGAAACATCCAGAAGGATTAAATCTGCTTTTATACTGGCAATATTCTGTAGACATTCCTCACCAGAAGATGCCAGAGCAACATCAAATTTTGCACTAAACAATTCTTCTACAATCGCTTGATTAATGGGTTCGTCATCAACAGAAAGAATTTTATACATGGTTTAATACTTTATGTAAGGGCTTTTATATTATTAAAAATTGAGAGCTAATTATCCACTACTTCAGGGTTTTTAGTTATAGTTTCGTCAGTTTGGGTGTTTAGCGGAATGCTAAAAGAAACCGTAGTGCCATGACCAAAGACACTTTGGGCTTTAATTATTCCATGATGGCCTTCAATAATTTCTTTGCAAATAGCCAGCCCTAGTCCTGTGCCGCCGGCGCCAGTATTTGTTTTACTACTTTGTGCAAATTGATCAAATATAGTTTCCAGTTCATTAACAGGCACTCCGATACCTTCATCTTTCACATCAACTCTTATCGCAGATTGTTTATTGATTAAACGCTGCTCAGAACCTTTTTTGTCTTCAATTGTAGTATATGAAAATGCGATTGTAATCAGTGAATCGGGGTGAGAAAATTTAATGGCATTGGAGAGTAAATTATGAATAACCTGCATAATTCGTTCCTTATCACAGGCTACAGTCGTATCTATTTCATTACCAATCATTTTAATACTCAAATGCTTTTCTTCAAATAGCGCATTAAGCTCAGATATGACCAGAGAAATTAAATCATCCAATGAATGATAAGTCATATTAAAATCCATTTTTTCAGCTTCTAATTTGGACAAATCCAATAAGTCGTTGAGAAGAAGTAATAAACGCTGACCACTTTGATTAATTCGGTTAAAATAATTGTGCAGTTTTTCCCGAGGGCTTTTATAGCTATTTTTTATACCGATGCTGGAAAAACTTAGAATGCCGTGCATTGGAGTACGTAACTCATGAGAAATATTAGCAAGAAATTCTGATTTTGAATGGTTTGCCTTTTCTGCATTTTCTTTCGCCAGTTTTAAATCAGCAGTCTGTACACTAATAAGTTCTTCTAAATGATTACGGTTTCTATTTAATTCCCGTTCAGCATTTTTTCTCATCGTGATGTCACTATGTGTGCCAACAGCTCTTAAGGGTTTCCCCTGGGCATCAACTTGAACTACTTTTCCTCGGTTTAAGATCCATTTATATTGACCTGTTCGAGTTTTAAAGCGGTATTCAATCTGAAAAAAATTGATTTTACCTTTTGTTATTGACTCAAACAGCTGGTAGACTTTTTTCTTATCATCAGGGTGTAATAATTTTTCCCAGGCTTTGAGTTCATTAGGAATTTCACCGACACGGTATGCCATCATTGCAGACCAGCGAGGACTGACATAGAGTTCTCCCGTTGTTATATCGATATCCCACAAGGCATCATTACTGCCTTCAAGAGCAAACTTAAGTCGCTCCTGACTTTCCATTAGTGCATTCTGGGTTTCATTTTTTTCTTTTGCTTCCAATTTAAGCAGCTCATTGGTTTTGCGCAAATCGAGGGTACGTTTAAAAATTTCATCTTCAAGGAGATCCTGGTTTTCGGTAAGCTCCTTTTCAACTAACAGTCGATTGTGTTCTTCACGAAATAATTTGATCAGAAAAGCAATTGATACCAGTAGTAGAGATATAAAAAGTATCAAGCTATAGAACCATTGAGAAACGACATAGTTTTTTGTGAAATCAGCACGGGAATAGGCGGATATTGACCATTCCGTGTATTTAATCGGCGCTTGAAACAACATGAGCTGTCGACTGGCATAATTAAGTTTAGAGCCAAAAAAATTACTTATTTGTATGCCGTCAGCACTGATAATAATATGATCGAGTGATTTTCTGTGAGTAATTAATAAAACCTGATTCGAAAGTTGACTGTGTTTAATAATATCTATTAATCTATTTACTTTGAAGTGAATAAAGAAAATAAATGTTTTTCCATGATCATCAAAAAGAGTGCTGCGAATGTCGAAATGATAATTGTTTTCTTGTTTACCATGAAGAGAAATAGGAATTTCTATCTGTTTATTTTTAAATACAGAATTTAATTCAGCTCGACAGACAGGGCCAATTTTTATTGCTTGTTGGGAAATCAGAGGCATGCCGTCAGTGTTGACGAGATTATAAGTGAAGTAATTCGGGAAATGTGTGGCTACTTCAAAATCAAGTCGTTCAAGAATCTCATCATCTTCAGGAATTTCAAGTAGTTGCAATAGCTCAGGTTTAAAAAAATGAGTGAAAGTATTAAGTGACTCTTGTCTTTGATGTATATATTGTTCAATATTTTCTTTGGCACTATTCACTGATGTTGTGCCCAGCTGCTTTTGGTAATCATCAAACTTCTGGATATTTTTAAAAGTAGACCAGCCAATAATATTGGCAAAAGAAATAATGAACAATGAGACAAAAATAATGGCTGTTTTCCGGCTGTCTCTGATGTTTCGATGAGAAGATAAATAATTAATAACACTTAAAATAATGATCAGGGCACTGAAAATGATGAACCATGTGCTTGTTGAGTGAAAAAAACCAGTAGCAGAAGATTTCTCATTTATAACAGAATAAACTTTATCAATGAACGATAAATGTGATGCTTGATTAGTTTGTTGGTCACGGTCTGGAGTTACCGTTTCAATACTTTGAGCAAAAGCACCCAGAGTAAAAAACAGTATAATAACCAAAGTGAGTAAGCGAATGGATTTTATTAGCATGAATTATAAATTATTGTTATAACTTTCTTATGCAATTCATTAAAACACATGAACATACTAAACAAAAGTGTCATGGTCATTTTACTGACTTATCTTTCTGGATTCTAAACTAAGTAGCTGATTAATCTCTTAATGAAATAATAGGCCAGTCATGTTCTTCCGCGTATTTTTTCAGCTGCTCATCAGGATCGACGGCGATGGGGTGAGTGACTTTCAATAATAGAGCTAAATCATTAATTGAATCACTATAAAAATGACTACCCTCTAAAGAATAATTATTTTTCTGCAGCCATTCTGAAAGGCGCTTAACTTTACCATCTTGAAAACAGGGCGTGCCAGATACCTTTCCTGTATACCGATTGTTTTTTTGTTCCGGCATGGTGGCAATAATATCATCAACACCTAGTTTTTTTGCAATAGGAGCCGTTACAAAATGATTAGTTGCAGTAATAATCAATAAAAAATCATTGTTTTTTCGATGCTTATTTATTAATATTTCAGCTTTTTTCAACCAGATAGAGTTAATTTTACTCTGCATAAACTCATGGTGTAAGTCCGACAGAGTCTCAAGAGAATGTTTACTTAAAGGCGCCAGGCTAAATTCAAGAAAATCGTAAATATCAAGTGTTCCAGCTTTGTATTCATCATAAAAACGTTGATTTTCTCGCTCATAAAGAACAGGATCAACCAGGGATTTATCAATTAAAAATTTCCCCCAGAGGTAATCACTATCACCCCCTAAAAGGGTATTATCCAGATCAAATATTGCTAAATTCACTTGTTTTGCCCATATTTTTACGAAAAGATGCTAATTTTACCACTTTTCTTGAAAAAAACAGTGGTATAATTTATCGTAAATCCAGTGAACAGTTTATTTATTCTAATTAATTTCTTCTGTTTTCTCTGTTTTCTCCTCTTTTTTTGGGGAGTTGGTTTGACTTTAACGGTGTGTGATATTGATTGATTCAGATGGCTATCGGGCAAATGTTGGCATCATCATATTTAATGATGATGGTAAGCTGTTCTGGGCGCGTAGAATCGGTCAGGATGCCTGGCAATTTCCTCAAGGAGGGATTGCTTATGCTGAATCTTCAGAACAGGCGGTTTATAGAGAATTGCACGAAGAAACTGGACTGACAAAAAAAGACGTACAAATTGTTGCCCAGACAGAAGGTTGGCTGCGCTATAATCTACCCGAGCATTTAGTCCGTCGTTATAAGCGTCCAGTCTGCATTGGTCAAAAACAAAAGTGGTTTATGCTTCGTTTGGTGACAAATGATGAATCAATTTCACTTGATCATAATAAACGACCAGAATTTGATATTTGGAAATGGACAGATTACTGGACACCGCTAAATGAAGTGATTCCATTTAAACGGGAAGTATACAAGCAGGCATTGGAATTTTTTGAGCCAACTTTTTTACGTCAGAAAAAGGATTTGCAAATAAAATAAGCAATTACTTAGGGGGGAAAGTATTTTATGTTGCAAACCTTGCGGCGCATTGTTCAGGAAGTCAATTCAACACGGGATCTCAATCAGGTTCTGGAAATCATTGTCCGAGGAGTAAAAAAAGCAATTGATGCAGATGTCTGCTCAATCTATTTGCTGGATGATAATGAATCAACATTTACTCTTATGGCTACAGATGGTCTCAATGCTGAGCTGGTGGGACAAGTACAAATGGCACATGGTGCCGGACTTGTTAGTCTTGTTGCACAAAGAGCTGATCCGCTAAACCTTGATGATGCCCAGGAACATCCCAGATTTAAACTATTTACCGCCTTAAATGAAGAGCGCTTTCATGGTTTTACCGGGATACCCATTACCCACCACCGTGAAGTTTTAGGCGTGTTGGTTGCTCAATCTGAGTCTCGTACCCGATTCTCTGCGGATGTTGTTAATTTTCTGGTCACCATTGCCGCCCAGTTAGCCGGTGCAATTATCAATGCTCAGGCCACCAGGCAAATTCCTGTTTATGCCACACAAGATGTGTCAAAAATCCGCAAAGATTACCGCCCTATGATAGGACAGCCCGGTTCTCCTGGTGTTGCCGTGGGAAAAGCGGTTTCCATTGCTTCATCTATTTCTCTTAATGCAGTACCTGACCGACCGGCAGAAAATATCGATGATGAAATAAATGTTTTTCGTATCGCCTTGGATTCTGTGCGAAAAGATATAAAAGCGCTGTCTTTTCAATTGCTTTCAGGTGGTTTGCCCACAGAAGATGTGGCTGTTTTTGATGCTTATCTGCTAATGTTGGATTCTAATACTCTGATTGAGAGTACCATTAGTAAAATTCAAACAGGCAACTGGGCTGCAGGGGCTTTGCGAGAAACCATTTCAGAACATATTAAATTATTTGGAGAAATGGATAATCCCTATCTTCAGGAGCGTGTTAAAGATATTAGAGATTTAGGCCAGAGTATTTTTAATCAAATGCAGGGTATCAATGATCTGCCTGTTGATAAACTATCCAAAGATATCATTATTGTCGCCGAAGATATTTCGGCTACAATGCTTGCTGAAATTGAAAAAATGCATATCTCAGGTATTGTCCTGAAAAGTGGTTCAAGAACCTCTCATGTTGCTATTTTGGCAAGAGCAATGGGTATTCCCACTGTTGTTGGTGTTAGTGAACTACCGGTAATGCAACTGGATGGCAGCCAACTGGTTGCTGACGGCTATAGTGGCAAGGTTTACATCTCTCCTCCTGAACATATTATCAAAGAATATTCGCGCTTAATCTCTCAGGAAGAAGAACTTTCGCAGGAATTAAGAGAGTTAACCGACAAGCCTGCAACAACACTGGACGGAATTAATATCCCCCTGTACGCCAACACTGGATTAGTGGCTGATATCACACCCAGTAAAGAAAGTGGAGCAGAAGGTATAGGACTCTATAGAACAGAATACCCCTTTATGATTCGGCAACGTTTTCCTGGTGAAGAAGAGCAGAGCAAAATCTATAAAGAAGTGATGGAGTCCATGGCTCCAAAACCTGTTGTCCTGAGAACGCTTGACATCGGCGGGGATAAATCACTCAGTTATTTTCCTATTGAAGAAGATAATCCATTCCTCGGATGGCGTGGCATACGAGTAACACTGGATCACCCGGAAATCTTTATGATTCAATTACGTGCAATGTTGCTTGCCAGTGTAGAGTTAAATAATTTACATATTTTATTTCCCATGATTAGTACCGTTAGCGAAGTAGAAGATGCGATGAATTTGCTCGAGCGTGCATATGAGGAATTAATAGCAGAAGGCCATCAGGTAAATATGCCAAAAGTCGGGGTAATGGTTGAGGTTCCCTCAGTCGTTTTTCAAATGAGACAAATTGCATCCATAGTTGATTTTGTGTCAATTGGTACAAACGACCTCATACAATATCTCATGGCGGTTGACAGAAACAATGCGAATGTTGCCGAACTCTATGAATCATTAAACCCAGCTGTGCTGACAGCAATTAAGCTGGTTATAGATGAAGCCCATAAAGAGAATATCCCAGTGAGCGTATGCGGGGAAATGGCGGGTGACCCACTGGCTGCAATTCTTTTGCTGGGAATGTCAATTGATTCATTAAGTACCAGTGCAGCCTCTTTACCAAGAATTAAATGGTTGATTAGGAATTTTACCCAGAAGGAAGCGAAAGAATTAGTAGTAAAGGCCTTAGGGATGAAAGATGCCTCTGATATTAAAAATATGCTGACTCATAGCATTGAAAAGAAAGGAATGGGCGGATTAATCAGGGCTGGTCGATAGATTAAAGAAGCAATCAAATATCAGCATTAATAAATACATCACAATCTTTTTAACTTATGTTTTAAATATTATTACAATTAAGTGACAAAAAGTATTGACCTAGGGTAATTACTGCGTATAATATGCATCTCAGTCAGCGGTACTGCTCTTAAAAAAGAGAAGAAAATCACTGAAGGAACAACGACTTAGA
>JAPVVU010000025.1 GCA_028571885.1 Gammaproteobacteria bacterium
AACCAATTTTTAAATCTTTCATTAGCTCATGTACCGGTTGATAATCACTGGGAACGGTCCACTCGGCATAATTACCCTGACGGGCTACATCGGAATTTCTCTGTATTTGTAATAATGCAATGACCACTTTTTTTGCCACTTCCAGAGGTACATGCTGCGCCCTGGAAAAGGGCCACTCAGGATACAGCTCACTGCTCAGTAGAAAAGGAAAACCGGCTACTTTCCTGGCATTAATGATTTTAAAATCATCCAGCTTGATTTTTCCTTTTTTGGCCATTTTTTCAAGAGAGTCGGTACGCATGGTGCCGCCGTCTACTTTTCCCTCTAAAACTGCAAAGGCGATATTACTCTGTGGAAAACCACTGTATGACAAACTGGAAAAATCGCTGAAAGGGTCCACACCAGCTCGTTTGAATTCACGCCAGGCTATTTGAAATCCACCAAAGCCATTTTTATTGACCCCCATAAAAGACTTGCCAACAAAATCACCAAGCTCATTTATATCGGCACGTTCAGCTCTGGTAAAAATAACCGAGCCAAAATTATCCAGGGCTTTCCCCTGTCTGAGGTTGCGCAAGGTCGCAATACGGGTTACGCCATATAAACTTTCCAATAATACATAATGTCCGGTATTGGTCAGAATAAAATCAATATCCTGGTCTTTGATTAAACCATTTAATGTGCTCAGATTTTTTGGAATGAGATTGAAATGATATTCTGGAAGTTGTTGATTAAGATATTGAATCGTTGGCTCCCAGCGCTTTTTCGCCGCATCCAGTCCTCGGAACGCAAGTACCCCGACGGTAATATTTCTAGGGTTAAATTGAGCATAAACGGTTGAAAGGTAACTGCTGAACAGTAAAAATAGCATCACTAACAGAATTTTTTTCTTTTTATAGTTAGAACTCATTATCAATTTTCTCTTATTATTTTCATTTATTTTGCGTGTTTAAAAATTTTTTAAGCTTCAAATAAATGTAGATGATTTTTCTGAAAAATCAATGTGTTTGAGAGAAAGATTGGTTACTTTCTTTGGGTAGGTATTTGTTTAACGCCTTTTTATTCGTTATTTAGATATATGCATGATTTATATTTGTACGCATCTTTATTTAAAAAAATAACGTATAATCTCTCTGTTGGTCATGTGTCAGTGTTTTTTGATTTTATGGAATGTCGATTTCACTTCCTGGTATTCTGGCGGTTATTGAATAAACGAAACATCATTAACTTGCTGAATTGAAATTATGACCTTTTCTGAAATTAGTTTTAAATAATATTGCTGTGGAGAAGCAAAATGAAAGATACCAAGGATACTTATAAAACAGCCATAGCCTCCACACTCCGACGATACAACGATCTGAGAAAGGAACATTCACTGTATTTACGCATCATCTATCCCCAAACCCACTGCAAATGCTATGAATTGAAGGATAAGCCCCTGATTATCGGCCGGGGTGATGATGTTGACATACAGCTCAATGATGATTTGATATCACGAAATCATTGCAAAATTAATGTAATAAACGATCAGTTGACTGTTGAAGATCTGGGGTCCACCAATGGCACTCTGATAGATGGCAAACCAATCAGTTTCCAGATGCTGCAATTTGATGAGCGTTTACAGGTTGGTCCTTATGTTATGAAAATAGAACACAAGGCACCCTATGAGGTACAATATGAGCAAAATTTGTTCACTGCTGCTACCACTGATGGCTTAACAGGTTTACTTAATCGTGGTTGTTTTAATGAACTTTCTGTACAGCAGCTTAAAATTTGTTCCAGTGAACAGCAGCAATTTTCACTGGTCATGTTGGATATCGATCACTTTAAACAAATTAACGATTCTTTTGGTCATCCCGCAGGTGATTTGGTGATCAAAACCATTGCCAGTGTACTCAATAAAAATAAGCGTTGTAATGATCTGATTGGCCGTTATGGTGGTGAAGAATTTATAATGCTGTTACCTAATACATCCAGTCAGGAAGCTGCAGCATTTTGCGAACGTATCCGCAGCAATATTGAGAATCTAATCATCAGCTATGATGAACATCAGATCTCTGTCACCATTTCCATAGGCATTATTAGTCTGACTACCGGCACAGAAAAAACAATGGAAACTCTAATTGAAATGTCAGATCAATGTTTATATCAGGCTAAAAACCAGGGCAGAAATCAGGTTATACAAAACATGGCTCAGGATTAGCTTGTCAAGTTTCGATTAAGCTTTCAGTTCGCTGAGAAATTTTTCTTTTTCTTTTTCGCTGGGTATATATTCTGCCAGAGCCTGATACAATTCTGAAGTAAATTGTGTTTTCTTCATCGTTCTTTGTATTAGTACTGTCGCCATTGGTCCTATAAATTCCAGCAATTTCTCTTCCACAATCATCAACTGCTCCTGGGTTAATTCATCCACTGGCAACGCGGTTGAATCACCGATGTTGCTTTTTTGTGAAAAATGTCTCGAATTGCCTGGAAATGATTTATCAGCTGAACGGATGCCACTGTCTTTTTTATGAATATCTGTATGCTGAGCACCATAATGACTATGCGGCTCATCCATAGCGGCAAGATTGTTGATTTTTAAATGAGGAAACGAGTATTTTTTGGATGTAAGGATAAATGTCAGGGCTTCATCCTGTCTTGGTATGCTTTCAGACAGGCTTTTGCATAGTTCATGCATATCATCATATTTTTTTGATTGCTTATGCACCAGAATATTAGCCATAGGCCCAATGAAAGGTGTCAGATCAGTAATAATTTTATCAAGTATATGCTCAGGCCAATGATTTTTTTTCTGGAAATTCAGCTGTGAAATTTTTTCTTTGTGCCTCAAAGGTGATATGCGAGTTTGCTGATCATTATTGTTGTCTGTACTTGCTAGTATACCATTGCCTTCTCGAATTGCCTGGGCAAAGCTTTGTGCATCTGTATATCGGTGGGCAGGGTCTTTAGCCAGGGCACGAGTTAATATTTTATCAAAGGCTGCAGGCAGATCAGGATTAAGTTCAGAAGGTTTGAGCGGTTGATGATTGATAATGTTATGCATCATTGAAGTCACCGAGTTACCGTGAAAAGGGTTTTCGCCAGTCAGCAGTTCATAAAATATCACTGCTGCAGAAAAAAGATCCGAGCAGGCATTCACTTTTTCACCAGTAAATTGCTCCGGTGACATATAATTGGGTGTACCAATAAACATGCCTGTCTGTGTCAGTTTTGATGAATCAATTCTGGCAATACCAAAGTCCGCGATTTTTACATTACCATCCTCAAGAATAAAAATATTACCGGGTTTGATGTCTCGATGAATAATATGATGGTGATGAGCAGAAGATAAAGCGGAGAGTATTTTTTGCATAATATCGATGCTTTCTTCAAGATCGAAGCGAATGCCCCGATCGGAAAAAGCTGATAGCTCCTCTCCTTCAATAAATTCCATGACAATATAGGGCATAACCTCTTTTGATACCCCAAACTCAAAAATAGTTACAATATTGGGATGCATGCAACGGCTGGTGGATTGAGCTTCACGCTGAAAGCGTTGCAAAAATTCACTCCTGTTGCTCTCTTTTAATAAGTGAGGATGAATGGTTTTAATTGCGACAGAGCGTTGCAGGTCTTTATCAAAACCGCGATAAACGACCCCCATGGCTCCTTCGCCAAGGATTTCTAAAATTTTGAATTTACTGATGTATTTTACTTCAGACATTGTACTTTACTATTTATTAAATTTATCATTAACCGGACAATTACAGCTAACGCTGATAAACATATGCAAATGGTAAGCGTGTTCATTTACTTGAACTTAAAATGGTCATGGCATTATCCAGACTTCTGCGCATACGGTTAAAAGAACCGGCCAGATCATTGATTTCATCTTTTCCCTTAATTTCAAATTCAGGTACATCCAGTTTACCCATGCTGATATCATGTGCATGATGTGACATATTAACGATTGGTTTAATGATAATAAAGTGCAGCATCAAATTTAGAATAAACAGAATAAACACAAATATGCCTAATAGTGAACTCATAAACGTATAAAATACCTGCCGGGCACGTTTTAAAGGAATCTCCAGAGGTACGGAAACGATTTGCGCACCTATCACTTCATTCATCTTCCAGCCAAAGCCATTGGCAGAACCATACAGGGCCAGCATTGTCTCTGGAGCAGCAGAAGGGACACTATGACAGCTTAGACAGCCTTCATCTTTAATTTTGATAGGTTGGCTGATAAATAACTGTTTTCCGGTTATTGAATCCCGAATACCCTGCAACGACTGTTTACTGTCATCATTACGATAGGCTTCTACTATATCAGCTTCCCAGTCAGTTGCTCTGTGGATTGGATTGGTTGGGTTAAGTACGGCTTCCTTGTAAGTGTATTCAGGATAATATTTTTGCAGATCATGGAAATTTTGTGTTGCAGCATAAGCAGGTACCGTTTGAGGTATAAATTGCCGTTTATTTTGTAAGGCCAGCAGTGGTTTAATCTGGCTTACGGTATAAGTACGAATGGATTGAGCTGCCTGCATCATAATTTCTGCATTATGAATGGCTTCGTTTTCGGCATTTTTCTGCAAAATTTCATAAGACATCAAACCGGCAAAAAGCAGTCCTAATGATAAAGTTATGATTAACACAAGGTTAAATTTAAGCCTGATCCCCATAGTTTTTTAACTCCTTTTATTTATTATTGTTGTTATAGTACTTTACAGGGTAAATTGACTACCCATCATGAAACATTCTTTTTTCGATTTCTGGCAGGCACTATTGAGCTAAACATTCGCGATAGGTCTTATAAACTTTGGTGAAACCAACCAAACTGAAAGTTGCCTGATAAACCTTTGTATTTGGCCATGTAGGCCAGAATTGCAGTGATAGGATGGTTTTATTGCCAGCAATAAACTGGCTGATGATTTGTTCAAACTCCTGATCAAAGATAATATCGGTTTTGTTACTCAAACGTCCTGTAAATTGCTTTGTATTATTATCAATACTGACTGTCAAGGTTTTGCCGGTAGCATCAATATTGGAATCGGTTTTCACCAGCAGCCGATCCTGAAAAATCTTCAAACTAATATTGGTATCACCGTAGCCATCAAAAAGAGAATGGGAACGGGATTGAAGAACACATTGGTGCTGGCCTGTTTGTGCATCTCTGTGATCGATAACTTCCCAGTTTTGGGCATGGCATACTGGAATAATGAGCAAGAGGATGAAGAACAGTATAAAGTGAATGATTTTAAACGGTTTCATTTGATTGTCTATCCATAATTAATATCCATTATCGTCCCTGTGTGCTGCGCCAATCAATTGTCAGATGATTTGAAATAATCCAGGAAAACTAAAGCCCTAACGCAGTTTCCAGTCTTGACAAGCAAACAATTGTCTATAGGACTGCAAGTGTGCAAAAATTTATTGCATAGTATACCTTTTTGCTTCAATTGTTCAAAGATCTAATCGGCAGAGTCTTGCATATTCTACAGGCGTCGAACCTGGACTATAACGCCATTGCCAGGCAGTGATCCATTGTTTGTGGCTGAATTTAATAGTGATTTGCTGTAACTTGAAAATCCGACACTTATGCGTCAGTTTGGATAGAAGCGGATTTATCGCCTGGACTGTAGCAAGATATGGATGGGTCTATTAGATAATCGGGATAAGCTTAACAGGAACAGGGCAGGCAGGATGCCTGCCCTGAATAGCTTAAGGCCTGATATAAGAATATCCTTTTTCCTGGAGCTCCATTATTTGTGCTACACCTGCTGGTACTGTTCCTACCCCTTCAAGTAATTGTGGCTGCTTGCCTGTTTTTTTTGCCATTTTTTTCATCGTATTGCCGCAGGCACTAAAGACAATATCCTGCATTGCCAGGCTTTCAACTCTGCTGGCTTGTGTACTCTTTTTCGTTAACAGGTTAAGTCCAGGGCCATAAGCCACAATCTCCACTACGATATTATCCATACCGTAATGCTTTTGAAGATTTACTGCATTATTTAAAGCTATTTTTTGTGTAACAGGATCATTGGTACTGACTTGAATCACAATCTTATGCAGCTTATCTTCTGCTTGAGCAACAGAAAATATGAACATAAAAATGAACAAAGCGCTTGCAAGACTGATTTTATTTAATTTTTTCATTGTATACCCTCGATAACTACATCAATATATTTAAGTTTTCGTAATAACTTGATAAAAATACTCATTAATTTAATAATTATAAGCTGTTTCTTTGTTTAAGTTATATAATTATAGGCTATATCTTTCATATAAAAAATGGGTAGAGATACCTATTGACAATGCCGCCAGAGCTGTTTTATTGTGAAAAAATATTAGCTTTATTGCTGGCCCAATAAAGATATTATTCTAGTTAAGAGTAATTAAATGCCTATTAAAAATCTATATTCGATAAGTGGTTTGGCGATCCTCAAGAGTTTGGGTGTATGGGATAAGTATATGAATATTATTGGAAAAACAAATGAATTCATCAGAAACAACAATTGACATAATTGTTATTGGTGGTGGTCCTGTCGGCACGACTGCGGCGGCTTTGCTCAGTGAAAAGGGCTATAGTGTCTGTTTGTTAGAAAAAGCAAAACACCCGCGCTTTCATATCGGTGAATCACTCTTACCAATGAATTTACCAATTCTAGAGCGTTTAGGTGTACTCGATCAAATTAAAGCGATCGGCATAATTAAACATGGGGCTGAATTTAATGCTATTGATCCTGTTTCTCAAGAGTGGAAACGGCAAACATTTTATTTTGAAAAGTCCTTTAATAAAAAATACCCCCATGCCTATGAAGTAAAGCGAAGTGAATTTGATCATATATTGCTTGAAAATTGTAAAAACAAGGGGGTCAGGGTACTGGAAAATAATCAGGTTACTCAAGTTGATTTTATTTCTCCAGGGCAAGTGGTAGTACATCATAACAATGAGAATAATGAACCGACTATCTTGTACGGCCGTTATATTATTGATGCCTCAGGTCGGGATTCATTACTGTCTCGTCGATTAAAATTAAAACAGAAAAATCCTCATCATCAAAGTTCAGCTATCTTTGGACACTTTTCGGATGTTCAACGTCGTACAGGAAAAGATGAAGGTAATATCAGTATCTACTGGTTTGAACATGGCTGGTTCTGGTTGATTCCTTTAAATGATGGCAGTATGAGTGTCGGGGCTGTTTGCTGGCCTGAATATCTAAAAACGCTTGAGGGTTCAACCGAAGCATTTTTATGGAAAACCATTGCCATGAATAGTGCAGTTGCATCACGCATGAAAAAGGCAAAAAAATTGGGTGAGATTCGTGCCACAGGTAATTTTGCCTATACCTCTAAAAAGATGTGGGGACGTGACTTCATGTTGCTGGGGGATGCTTTTGCATTTGTTGATCCCGTTTTTTCCAGTGGTGTTTATTTAGGTATGAGTGGTGCTGAACAAGCTGCCGAAATAATTGATCAATGCTTTAAAACACCAGAAAGAACTGCACAACTTTGTACTCAACTCGAAAAACGCATCCGTAGCGGCATTAATGAAATGTGCTGGTTTATCTACCGTTTTACTTCACCTGCGATACAGCGTTTATTTATGAACCCCAAAAATGACTATCAGGTTGAGTCGGCTTTAATTTCAATGCTTGCAGGTGATATATTTGATAATAAAGCCGTCAAGATACGACTCAAATTATTTCATTTTATTTATTATACACACGTTATGCGGATGCTGCCTGGAACAATTAAATCCTGGCTTAAACGCCGAAAAAATGTTCAGGTTATTTTTAAAAAAGGAACAATGCCGGAAGATAGGGTCGATGAGTCTCTATAATTAAATTATCAGGATGAGAGGCAAAATTAAATGAAATATATCACGCTTGGACAAAGTGATTTGAATGTATCTAATATCTGTCTTGGCAGTATGACCTGGGGTACACAAAATAATCAACATGATGCTGATGAGCAAATTGATTTTGCCTTATCAAATGGAATTAACTTTATTGATACTGCAGAAATGTATGCAATACCTCCTTCTGAAGAGACCTATGGTAAGACAGAAACAATTATTGGTCACTGGTTAGCTAAAAACAGTGAACGTCGATCCGACGTTGTTTTAGCCTCAAAAATTGCTGGCAATGGTTTACCATGGATTCGAGAAGGTGGTGATATTACGGGAGAAGCGATATTAAAATCAGTCGATGCATCACTGGAACGCTTACAAACGGATTATATTGATTTATACCAATTGCACTGGCCTAATCGTACTTCTCCACATTTTTCTAAACACTGGCCGGGAATGATTTCATTTACGGACGTTGATACTGAAAAACATTCAGCACAAATGCTGGAAATTCTGCAGGCGCTGGATGTTTGTATTAAATCTGGAAAAATCCGCTATTGTGGTTTATCAGATGATACCCCATGGGGTATCAATGAATTCATCCGTTTAAGTGAAAAACATAATCTGCCGCGAATAGTTTCTATACAAAATGAATTTAACTTGCTGCATACAAAAGACTGGCCTTATCTTATTGAGAATTGTGTGCATGCCAATATTGCTTATTTACCCTGGTCACCATTAGCAGGCGGCGTACTCAGTGGTAAATATTTAAATGGTACTCGCCCTGAAGGCAGTCGTTGGAGTAAATCTCAGCGGAATGGTCTTTTTCGTGATAATGCTATGGTGAATTCTGCAGTCAATGATTATGTCCAGGTTGCACAAAAACATGGACTAACACCCGCACAGCTTGCTTTAGCCTGGTGTACCCAGGTGGATGGTGTAAGTTCAACAATCATTGGCGCAACAAATATTTCTCAATTAAAGGAAGATGTTGTCGCTTTTGAAAAAAGCTTGTCTGATACTGTTTTAAGTGATATTAATTCAGTTTTACATCAATACCCTGTACCATTTTAGGATTAAAGTCATTCTTCAAAAATTGAGTAATATGGCTTTTATTGTGCAAGGAATTAATTTTTTTATTAAATGCTATTCAGTGATTTAATTATTTCTTTTAATAGTTGTTTTTCTTCTTTGGCAAAACGCTCATGCCTTTCATAAGGATATGTGTACACCGCTGCAGAGGCTATGTCGAGACAATAATCTATTATTTTTTGCTTTCGTTCATCATTGACATCAGGATCAGAATGATTGAGGAGGATAGGCTTTATATAATTTCTGATCGTCTTTAATAGCTCTGGATCAGGTTTTTTAGTTAAGTATTTATCCAGAAATGAATTAGCCTGATCGATTGATAATGGTGATTCCCCATCTGTTTGACGATCAAGCTCTGCAATTCGATTTAAACAGAATTCGGTGGCAAAGGAGGTTTCACACTTTTGTGCCTCACCGTCTATCCAAATCATTTCAAATAATGGAAAAAGATCAATCAGGTAAATTTCATACTCTTTAAGGCCATGTATATTTATTAATTCATTAATTAGATTTTGTCGATTTTCATCAGAATCTGCCAATGTAAATACTCCATTTTAATATATATCAACAAGTGTTTATATTTTATCACATAATGAATAGATATAAATTATCTATTCTCCTGATAAGTCAAGCAGCTTTTTAAGAGCTGGGAATAGTTTTTTGATAGAAGCGCAAGCAGTTCTTTTGAATTATTAAATGCTGGTAACTCATCACCGATTACAATATCACAGGTGAAGGGTACAAAAAGAGCCTCACCACGAGGTAAAGCCCGACCCAGGCCATGAGTCATAACGGGGATGATTTTTGTGTCAGTGCGATCTTTACAAAGATAGTACAGGCCCTTTTTAAGTTTACTGGTTTTTTCAGGTTCACCACGGGTACCCTCTGGAAAAATGAGCAAAATATCTTCATTATCCAGTGCTTCATGGCATTCTTTAAATAAATCTTTTTTTATTGAGCCGCTGCGTGAAAGCGGAATAATGCCAATGACATTTAATGAAAACCAGGCAATAAAAGGATTGCATAAAAAATAATCCGCAGCAGCAACAGGACGTAATTTATGTACTTTTGACAGGGGATATAAACTAAACATAACCATAGTATCAAGATGACTATTATGGTTGGCGGCAATAATTGCGGGTCCTTTTAAAGGTAATTTTTGCCGGTCTTTAATATTCAAACCCAGGATAATTAAAATTATGGGCTTTACTATGACGGCAACAAAAAGAATTTTTAATATGCGCTTTACTATTTGTTTCATATTCGACTGCTCAGAATGTTAACTCTGCTTACTACTTCTTGTTACTAAAAGTAAAGATAATAAACAAAATGAAAGAATAGGGGGGCAGTATAAATCAGGCTGTCCATTCTATCCAGAATGCCGCCATGCCCCGGGATCAGATTGCCACAATCTTTAATGCGCAGGTCTCGTTTCACAGATGATATCACCACATCGCCAATGAAACCGCCTGTGCTGATAATAACGCCTGCTGCAAAACCCTGTAATTGAGTCAGGGGTGTTAGATAGGGTGCAATAAAGCCGGCAGTTAATGTAATCGTGAGTAAGCCGCCAAGAAAACCCTCCCATGTTTTATTGGGACTCACTTTAGGGATGATTTTGTGCTGACCCAGTAATTTACCCCAGATGTACTGACTGACATCATTAAATTGAGTTAAAAATAATAAATAAAGAACCAGTCCAATACCACCGGCCAGGGGATTTCCGCCAGGTAAAATCATCAGATAGGCAATGTGACTGACAGAAAAAACGGTTAACATAACAGCCCAGTGTAAAACACCGGCGGCTTTAATAAACCCCTCTGTTTCACCTATAAGCACCATTCTCATAGGAATAAATAAAAACAAATAAACCGGTATAAAAATAATAAACATCCCATACCAGGCCTCTGAAACCCAGAAATATTGCAGCGGGATGGAAATGTATGCCCAGAACACCACAGTGCGATCAGCTTGCCGTGTAGAGACAATAGAGAGAAATTCCTTGAGTGCCAGAAAACTGATAAAAGCAAAGAAGAATATCGTTGCTGTACGCCCCATGACAAGAAAAAGAAACAGCAAACCAATAATCCACCACCAGGAAATGGTGCGTTGTCTTAATTCAGTATAATCTTTATCAGGATGTTTATGGCTGATAATAAACTGAATAATGCTTGCCGTAATTAATACGATAATAACCGTTATCATGGCATAAATTGAATGCTCTGGAATGTGTGAAAATGGCACGTGATATTCCTTTATGTTTAGCTGACATGGAAAATAATAAAAACAATTAACAGGAACAATTGACAACAACACAAAACAATTTGTATCTTTAATAATTTAACACATCCTAAGAGGCGCTCATTGAGTGTGCGAGATGTTTTGTCTGAGGGTATTAATTTAAGCAGGCTTAAAGCATTATCTAATAAATTAAGTTGTTCAGTGATGGTATTATTTTGCTGATAAAGATCCTCCGTCAATGATTTTAGTAAACTCTGATCAAAACCAATGCGCATTGCAATAATGAGTTCAAAAAAACCGATAAGAATTATTATCAAAAAGGGCCAGAGCCATAATGAAGAAAATATGCCGCTGTTCAGATAAAACAGCATAAAAGTAATGCTGCCGATGGTCAAAAACAATGAAAAAGTATGTACTTTTTTATGTTGTGCCAATAGTGCAGCACAGCTTGTTATATTATAACTTGCCTGTTCATTTTTCATAAATCTTCATCCTGTAAGCTAATTGTTTTCTATTAAATGAATCAGCAGCTGCTCATCACTTTTTTTTAGAACAAATTTGGAGTGTTTATTTTTGATGACTTTAAGCGCTGCGTCAATCGTTTTAACATGGTGGCTGAACAGCAGCCAGACAATCACTGCCATAACACTCCGTGAATACCCCAGAGCACAGGTGATCAGAATCGGCTGATTACTTTTGCTGTTCATGCGGCTGTTCATGTGTTGCTCTATTAATTGCGCTGCACTTAATAAATTGTTATCAGAGGGCGTGAGCAAGTCCAGATTAGTCAGTGTATGCCATTTTACAGCGCCTGATTTTGCAATGGATGGGACAGGCATCTCAGCGGTCATATCGATAATTGTGTGATAGCCTTTTTCTTTTATCTCATTGCTGGAAGGAAAACGTCCCAGCCATAATCCATTGACTATTTGACTGGCAGGCGGTTGTTTTCTGGTCCATAAATATGAATTTAATTTCGCCGCTAATAAGTAGGGCAACAATAACCAATGGCTGGCAGCACTCATTTTTCCCTGACTTGATTTTTGAAAACCCTTAGCGCCAATAAAGGCATAAAAAATGGCAACTAAAAATAATGAGACAGCAGGCCATAACAACCATAAAGCCCAGCCGTTAAATGTGAATGCCAAAATGCTGAAAAATAATGCGCCAATTAAATAATAAGATGCCAGAGAGTAGCGACGATTGTTGTTATATATGTTGTTATATATGTTGTTACATTTGTTGTTATCGATAGAGCTTCTGCTGAACATGGAATTGCCATCTTCAGGCCATAACCAGACACAAAACCAACCTAATAATGCCCCAGTAGGCACATCAATAAAATGATGCTGATAGGTTGTTAATACTGAAATAGCGATTAAGAAACATAATAGATGAAATGGCCAGTGCAGCAGCCTGGGTAAATGACGGGGATAAACTACCCAGAGTATTACCAGCAAGGTAATATGCAGAGAGGGTGCCTGATTAAAAGGCTGATCAAAACTGCTTAAGGTAGTGAATAAATGGCCAAATAATCCACTGCTTTCTGGTCGTTCAAAAGTGAATCCCATGGGAAATAGCATAAAGCAGATAACTGCGATGATTTGCGCAGTAAGCAATCGTTTTGCATGACTATTCAGTTCAATTCCGGTACTGCAGATGAAGAGTGATAACGCGTATAAAAAATCAATGCTCCAATAAGGAATAATTGTCCAGGGAACAAAAGGAATGGATCTTTCCCAGGCAAAGACAATATGAGAAACCTCCATCTGCTGAGAAGCCAGCCCATTGGCAAAGCCATAGCTAATAAAAAAGAAGGGACCCAGAAACAGCAGCCAAAGTGCTGCCTGTTTCCAGTTAGCTGATTCATCTTTACTGTTTCTATGGGATGAGTTTCTATGAGATGAAAGAGCTGAGTGTTTCATCGTGATTAATTCCTTATTGCCAGAGAAACAGTAAAGATGCCATATTCATCAATGCGCTGCTCAATTTTAGTGAAGCCTGCATCTTCGACCAGTTGATCCATTTCTGTCTGAGAGCGACGGCGCATGACCCAGGCTGTTCCTTTACGGTGGCTGGTCAGTGCCCGGGCAATCATTTCTAATTGAGGATGCCACGGCTGGTTGGTATAAATGAGGTAACCACCGGTTTGTATGCTTGATGACAATCCTTGCAAAGACTGACGAATGCGATCATTATCGGTGAACAGTTCATAAAGACCAGAAACAACACCCAGCGTGATGGGGTGATCATGCTTTTCATAGCTGCCGGCATCAAAGGCATTGGCTTTAACAAAACGGGCAATGTTATTAAGTCCCTTTTCTGTTATTAATTCAGCGCCTTTTTGCACATTTAAATCACTATAATCACGTAATAAAATTGAATCCGGTTGTTGCTTACTCTCTTCAATTGCTTCAAGTATATAACGTCCATGGCCAGAGGCTATGTCCATAATATTGACGGGCTTTGCCTGTGCACGAAGGGACTCTGATGCGCTGCGTAACAGTTCTTCTATATTCAGTTTACGTTGTCGAATGCCGCGCCAGCCGATTGAATTTAAATAATTTTTATCAATCAACTTGCCAAGGCCTGATATGCCTTGTGGTTTATTTCGATAGACATAATCCAGGGTGCTGCCTGAGTCAAAACCTGTCTCTTGACCCAGATTTACTCCCTTAGAAATTTTTCCGGCAGCTTTAAGTGACAGTCGTGTTATTGCCCAATACATACCGCGAATGGAAAATGAGGATAATGGTGTGGCTAATTGATCAGATTCAAGTCGCGTAAATCCTGTTTTATCGGCATTGCTCAGCTCTTGCCGACAAACAGGTGCTGCAAATTGTTTTACAATAAACTCTCGTGCTTTATCGATGGCAATTTTTCGATCCTTCTCACCTAATGTATCATGATAAAAGCCATCAAGGATGTGTCTTTCTTTGACGAGGCTGCCCAGGCGTTCATAAAATTTGTGCTGTGGTTTATGGTGTACTACCCAGTCTGATCCGGAAATTAAAAGTTGTGTCGGGACACTGATAGCCGCAGCATCATCAATGACTCGATCCGCTGCTTCATAAAGTGATAAGAGTATGTTTGATGAAATAGCCCTTGATATGAGCGGATCGGATTCAAAAGAGGCAATACGCGCAGGATCATGTGTAAGAAACTTGGCTTTCACATAACTATTGACATAAAAATGACCACGTATTGCCTGCATCAGCTTTATACCTGTGCGCGCAAAAGGAACATACAACTTAACTTTGAATGCTGGAGAGGCCAGTACCATTGAACGGATTTTTGGGGCATAGTCATGAACCCAGGTAGAAACCAATACCGCACCCACACTTTGGGCAATAATCGCCATATCTTCTTCTTTAAAACCATAGTTGGCAGTGATGTGATCCACAAAGGTTTGAATATCACGAACGGAAGTTGCAAGACCCGGACTGAATCCGCGTTCACCGGGAGAGCAGCCATGACCTCTGGCATCCCAGGCAAAACAGTCATAATCCTGCATGTTCAGCTCATCAACGATGTGACTTATACGTCCGGAATGCTCATGGCCTCGATGAAAAAGAACAACAGCACCTTTTGATGGCTTTGTTTCTGCAGGCCAGTGACGATAGAAAAGCTCAATATTATCATGTGTTGTAAAGTGTTTTTCTTTGACAGTTCTAAGGGCTGTATTATTCATTTTGGTTGTTGTTTTAGTGTTAGTTTTAGTGTTAATTTTAATGTTAGTTGAATTCATAATTTACTTCCTGTTAAGCTGTTGATGGTG
>JAPVVU010000026.1 GCA_028571885.1 Gammaproteobacteria bacterium
TCAGATGGAATTCAGCTGTGCTCAGCAGGTGCTTTACGTGGTTTAAAAGACACCACGATTCCAATGTTCCTGTCCATTATCGCCTATTGGATTATTGGTTTTCCTCTGGGCTATATGCTGGCTTTAACCGATATGATTACTGATCCAATGGGAGCTAAAGGATTTTGGATTGGTTTATTATGCGGATTGAGTCTGTCAGCCGTTTTTATGACATTGAGACTCTACTCGATAATATGTCAACGTTATGCACCAAGAGATACAGAGACATTCCCTTAAAACTATCAAAATACTATCACTTTTGAAACTAAATTGAATAATCAATCCTTCTGGTTCCCATCTTAAATTTTCAAATTGTCGAATGGAAAATCAATAGGCTTTACGGGTATTATCTAGGAGGGACCCAGATTCCGTAAATGATAAAAGATCCGAGTTTTCATTACGTAATGAAAACAGATTTTCTGAACTTATGTCATTTTTATCAAGACTTATGGTTGAAAAACACGAAAATATTTACTATTTTAATTGAGTAGATAATTATAATAATAATGCATGCAAGGAACTGTGATGTCAAAATTATGCTTTAAAATAGGTCGATTGCTTCTCTTGCAACTCTTCGTATTGGGTTTGTTTAACCCAATGTCTGTTCTGCATGCCAAGGACAAGGTATCCCCCATGACCTTAGCTGGTGCCAAAACGATAACGGCTAATGATATCATTGATTTGATTGATAAATTACCTCAACTGATGATTATCGATTCGCGTATGAACGATCGGCCTCAGGGTTATATTGAAACTTCGGTTAATCTCGCCGATATTGATACCACCTGTGATTCACTCGCAGGCATCCTTAAACAATTACATACCCCGGTTATTTTTTATTGTAATGGGCCCAAATGTCGGCGCTCAGAAAAGGCGATCAATATCGCTGTGTCTTGCGGGTATGATCAAATCTACTGGTATCGTGGAGGATTTGATGATTGGATGAAACAGGGATACCCCTATATTGCAAATTAAAAATTTGTTGCTGATGTTTCGCAATGGCGTTTCAATCACCGCGATTCTTGTATTTATTATTGGTATCATGGGGCTGTTAGGTCTTGCTTTCACTCATTTTAGTGGCACAGTACACCAACAACATGCCTACAACAATCAACGGCGAGCCATGATTGAGCTTATTCGAATCAAGGCTGATGATTTATTACAACAGCTCGAATCTATGGAAAAAAAAATGGGGCTTGCACTGCAAGCGGAAGCCCCATTTCGCACAGCCTTCAAGCAGCAAGACCAGGAAAAAATGCGAAAAATTCTTGATAATGAATTTCATCGTTTTTTTTCAACAACAGGAAAGATACGGCTAGAAAAACTGGCAGTTTATGACAGAGATTTTAACTTGTTTGCCGAACAGGCCAGTGAACACTCGATGTTATCCGATGCTGAAATAGGCTGTAATTCCGTACTGGTCAAAGCGCGAAAACGGCAAGCTGCTGAACGCCTGAAAATGATTTCGGAATTGTGTCAATTGCAACAACGAGCGTATCACACAACCATAATTCCCATAGGAGGCATTAGATTAAAAGGCTATCTGTTTATTACTACCGATCCTGTTTACAATTTATCACCTATAGAGAAAGCCCTCGCGATGCCTATTGCCGTTAGACTTCCGGGGCAGAAAATCAGTTATCAATCGAAAAATTGGCAGGCCATGGATAATCATGAAGTCATTACGGCGGTATATCAATTGACTAGTAATAATAGCGAACCAACCCTGGAAGTCCTTGCCAAAGATCGTGTCGTGCCTCTCTTTAAGAATATACCTAACCCCAGTTTTTTTGTAATGATCATTGTTTCTTTATTTACCCTGCTATACATCGCTATTGCGACGGTGATATTGCGGAGAACGACCATTAATCCATTAAAAAAACTAACGATGTACTTAAATGATATCACTGAAGATAAGGCACGTTTAGGTGAAAAAATATCAGTAGGAGGAATACGAGAAATTCAGGCTTTGTGTAAAAGCTTTAATATAATGTCTGAAGAGCTGGGCGGCTTATATCAAAGCCTGGAAAATATGGCTTTTACCGATCAAATTACCAATCTACCCAATAGGAATTTTTTTCAGAGCCATCTTAAAGAGGTTATTAATTATCACAAATCGATAGAGCATCCTTTCGCGTTGCTCATCATGGATATGGATAAATTTAAGGCGATCAATGACGCTTTAGGGCACCAGACTGGTGATATGCTGTTAAATGATGTCGGGCAACGTCTAGAAACACTATTACGCGGTTCAGATATCGTTGCTCGGCTTGGTGGTGATGAATTTGCCGCTATTATTACGCTAAAGCGTGAACGGGAACATCAAAATTCTGTATCAGTGATGGTGCATAAAATAATAGATGTTATGGCAGAACCTTTTATGATTGACGGGCATACACTGCTAGTTGGTATGAGTATTGGTATTGCACTGTTTCCGGAACATAGCGTGAATAATAATGACCTGATGCGTAAAGCGGATGTTGCTATGTATCACGCAAAAAAAACACGTGCGGGTTTTAGTTTTTATTCTGATAAGCATGATGAATATAGCGTCCGTTATTTGCTGTTGAGCAAAGATTTAATGACCGCCATAGAAAAAGACCAGTTACAACTTTATTATCAACCTAAAGTTGATGCTAAAAAAGGCTCTCTGACTGGCAGTGAGGCTCTGATCCGGTGGCAGCATCCTGAACTAGGATTTGTTCCACCCAGCGAATTTATTCCCATTGCGGAACAATCGGGACAAATTCGTAAATTGACCAGTTGGATTATTAATAAAGCGATTGAACAATGCAGTTTATGGCGTGCTGAAGGCTATGATCTTGGTGTGTCTATCAATCTGTCGGCGATTAATTTGCATGATCAAAGTCTGGTCGATGAAATACATCAGGCGATGCGAACATACAACATGAAGCCACAATATCTAACCCTGGAAATAACTGAAAGTAGTATTATGGGCGATCCGGAACAGTCTGTGAAAGTAATGCGTCAACACAGAGAACAGGGTTTTAATCTCTCAATAGATGATTTTGGAACCGGCTATTCATCGCTGTCCTATGTGAAAAAATTCCCCGTCAATGAATTGAAAATTGATCAATCATTTGTGCGAAATCTGATAAATGATCCAAATGACGAAGCGATTGTATCGTCAGTGATTGTTTTATCCCATTCAATGGGTTTTAAAGTAGTTGCTGAGGGTGTGGAGGATCAGGCAACATTAGCCAAATTGGCGGACATGCAATGTGATGTGATTCAGGGCTATTATATCGCCAAACCCATGCCCTATAGTGACTTTATCCCCTGGCTTCATGAATATGTTCACCATACTAAACGTTAACTTAAACTGCTTTCCTGAATTGAGTCAAACGAAGAATACCTGTTTCGTTGCTGATATAAAACATAAAATAATCACCGCAAAAGTTATTACAATCAGTTGCTCTTCTTCCAGTGAAGGATCAATAAAAGCCATTAAGACAATGGCACAACATGCTTCAAATTTACCATAAATGTAAGAGTGTGCAACGATGCTAAATAAATCATTTATAAATTAAAAAGTTATGAGATAACAAGACATAACAAACACATAGTAAACGATTCTATATGTTTTATTATTTACTCTACTCCAGACCAGAAATGCGCTAAGATGGGCTTATAACAACTTCTCGTGTCAGAAGGTCTCAGTATGGATTTAGAAATTCGCCATCTTAAAACATTAGTGGGTCTGAGAGAGACTGGCAGTCTGGTGGCCACAGCAGAGAAACTTAAGTTATCGCAATCCGCATTATCTCACCAGCTTAAGGTGCTGGAAGATTATCTGGGCACTCCTGTACTGGTCAGAAAAACACGTCCTATGCGCTTCACGCCTGCAGGGCAAAAGCTGCTTGAGCTGGCCGACAAAGTTTTACCTCTGGTGAAGCAGACGGAACAGCAATTATCTCGTATTAAAACAGGTGATAGCGGCAGTTTGCGTATCGGTGTTGAGTGCCATAGTTGTTTTGACTGGCTGATGCCGACATTAGATCAGTATCGCCTGGACTGGCCTGATGTTGAGCTGGATCTGTTAACCGGATTTGACTTAAATCCAACAGAATCCCTGCTGCGGGCTAACACCGATTTAATCATCACTTCTGATATCCGCAATAGTGATGAAGTCACTTACATTCCCCTGTTTAACTATCAAATACTATTAGCGGTATCAAAACAGCATCCCCTGGCTTCTGAAGCCTGTATTTTTGCTGAAGATATGTATGATGACACATTGATCACCTATCCCGTCGAACGAGAACGCCTGGATATTTTTACTCGATTTCTGACACCTGCCGGCGTTGAACCCAGTCTGGTTCGACATTCTCAGGTAAATGCCATGACCTTGCAGTTAATCGCCAGCAATCGTGGTGTTGCAGCTTTACCCTGCTGGGTACTCAACAAAAAAGTGCTGCAGCAATATGGTATTGCAGCTCTGCCTCTGGGTGAAAAAGGCTGTTGGGGCACATTGTATGCCGCCATTCGAAAAGAAGATCAAAACCAGGCTTATTTAACAGCCTTTGTGAAGCAGGCCAAAAGTATTATTGACAGCCACCTGGAAGGTATTGTGCCTATTGATACAGCTGTCGACAAAACAGTTTGATGAGCGCTGATGCAAGCGCTAAAGTCATACTTTTTATCGGTCACCTCTGGCCTGAACCAACGTCCTCTGCAGCAGGTTATAGAACACTTGCTCTTCTCAAGGCCATCCTTAATGATACTACCCCAGGCGATAACGGAGCTGAAGCACATTGGCAGCTTCACTTCAGCAGTGCTGCAGACAAAACTGAATTTTGTGCTGATCTGGAGAATATGGGGATCATCAGCCATCAGATAAAACTCAATGACAGCTCATTTGATGCGTTTATTAAAGACTTAAAACCAGATGTCGTTTTTTATGATCGATTTATTACAGAAGAACAATTTGCTCCCCGTGTTCATGAGCATTTTCCCAATGCCATCAATATACTCGATACTCAAGATTTGCACTTTCTTCGCAGAGCCCGACAACACGCATTAAAAAGCGGACAAGCAATTGATTTGTATACTGATGATAGTATTCGTGAAATAGCAGCCATTTTACGCTGTGATCTCAGTCTGATTATTTCCACGTATGAAATGCAATTATTAACAGAGCAATTTAAAATTGCCCCTGAATTATTGCACTACTGCCCGTTTATGCTGACTCTTAATGAGAAACAGGATCAAGCAAAAGTCAATCAGCGTTCTTTTGCAGAACGAGAGCATTTTGTCATGATAGGCAACTTTCTTCACCCGCCTAACTGGGATGCTGTACTCTGGTGTTACCAGGCTATCTGGCCACAAATCAGAAAGCAATTACCTCAGGCTCAAGTGCATGTTTATGGTGCCTACCCCTCAGAAAAAGTCTGGCAGCTGCATCAGCCCGACAAAGGTTTTATTATCAAGGGCCGTGCCCGGGATGCCATCGAAACATTGGAAAAATATAGAGTAAATCTTGCGCCATTACGCTTTGGCGCCGGCATAAAAGGAAAAATTGCTGATGGTTTTATTGCCGGAACACCTTGTGTCACCACAGATATTGGCCGGGAAGGTATGGCAGAGAATCTGGACTGGGGAGGTCTGGTAGCAGACAGAAACAACTTTACTGGACAACAGAACGAGCAGCAAATTGCTCAATATGCGGTTGATTTGTATCAAAATGCCTCACTTTGGCAAAGCAGCAGTCAAAACGGTAAACAAATTATCCGCCAGCAATTCAATGAGAGCCAGCATGCCGACATTTTTATACACCGTTTACACCAGTTAAGTAATACTTTGTCTGAGCATAGAAAAAATAACTTTTATGGTCAGATATTGCGTCATAACCTCTATCGCAGCCAGTATTTTATGAGTAAATGGATAGAAGAAAAAAACAAAGTGAAATAAAAGACTCTCTTGGACGATTACACTCTTGAGCAATTAAAGTTGCCTATCAATTAATCTGGTCTATAGTTAATTCATGGTTATATTAATTCTCGGCTTTTGGTACTGATCTTTATGGACTTTGCTTCTCTGGTTGGCATTTTTTCTGGTTTTGCCCTGATTCTTTCAGCAATATTATTAGGTGGCGATGCAAAAACATTTGTTAACATCCCCGGTATGATGATCGTCTTTGGCGGGACTCTTGCTGCAACATTATTAACATTCCCCTTAAAAGATATACTAACGGCTTTTAAAAGTGCTTTTTTTGTTTTTGGAACCAATAAACAGCGTCCCGAACAACTTATTCAGATGATGCTTCAGCTCACCCAACTCAGCCGAAGAAAAGGTCTGCTTGCACTATCAGAAGTCAAAACTAATTCGCCATTTTTAAAACGAGCCTGTAATCTCATTGCCGATGCTTCTGATGAACAAATGATCCGCCATGTATTACGCACAGAAATTAATTCAATGAAAGCCCGTCATTTTAATGTTCAGGATGTGTTTAAAAAAATGGCAACCTTTGCACCCGCTTTTGGTATGTTAGGCACTCTGATTGGCCTTATTCAAATGCTAAGCACTCTGGATGACCCGACAACAATTGGCCCCTCAATGGCAGTTGCATTGCTGACTACTTTTTATGGCTCATTATTAGCAACTGTTGTCTTTATACCTATTGCAGGGAAGTTAAAATCCCGTACTATGTTTGAAGTGATCAATCTTGAAATCATGTTTGAAGGGGCAATTTGTATTCTAAAAGATAATAATCAATTATCCGTTTACGAAAAACTGTCATCTTATCTACCCAGAACACAAAGACCGTCAATGGGCGGCAGCACTAAAAAATCCAGGAAAAAATAAAGAATCATTTAACAGGCAGCAAATAGTGACAACAACAACCGATCAATCTGAAGCAGATGATCCGGGAATATCCAGTAACTTCACTAAGTTTACTGAGGTAATCCAGGATGATGATATCAATGATAGTAGTATCGATGATATTGCTGATGAAGAAGGTGCGCCAGCATGGATGGTTACTTTTGCTGATCTGGTTACACTCCTGCTGGTTTTCTTTATTTTGCTTTTTTCCATATCGTCTGTTGAAACTGAAAAATTCAAATCAGTCTTATCTTCTATTCAGATTGCTCTAAATCAGAACTCGCCTGCTGCCAGTCAAATCATTATCCAGCAGATAGCGCCGGCAATCGATTCTACTCTTTCTACAGTCGAGCCAATCATCCCACAACCTGACCCAATTGAAAAAGATGATGAATCCGATAAAGATGAGTTAATCAACGATATTGAAAGCATGATTCAGGAACAGCGCCTGGGTGAATTTGTCTATGTTTATACTGAAGGCGAACGCATCATTATACGCATTAAAGGCACCATTCTTTTCCCTTCTGGTGATGTTGAACTTTTTGATGATGCTGTGCCAATCTTTGATGATATCTATTCTTTATTTAAAAAATATGCCGACTATGGTATAGATATCAAGGGTTATACTGATAACACGCCCATTGCGACCACTCGTTTTCCATCAAATTGGGAGCTTTCTGCTGTGCGGGCTACCACTGTATTGAGGTTTTTTATTGATCAGGGTATCGCTCCTGCCCGGATGTCAGCAACCGGTTATGCTGATTTATTCCCCATTTCAAGCAATGAAACTGAAGAAGGTCGTGCACAAAACAGGAGGGTAGAATTTGTTCTGGAAAAAGAAGAGTGATGATGCCATTACCATTGAACTTGAATCTGATGACCGTCGTAATAGCGTACGTATTCAGCCACTTGATGAAATATTCATTCACCATGACACACAACAATTTAAACTCATTGATATTAGCTTTGCAGGGCTGGCATTTGAACTGAGTTCTGATTTATTCAAGAAAGAAGATAGCTTTGAAATTACCCTGTCACTGCCTTTAGGAAGCACCGGTATTTTGTCAGAAAAAAAAATAGCTATCAATTGTTTAATAAAAGTGGTTCAAATCAATGGTGAAATTTGCCACTGCCGGTTTATTAAGCTAACTCACCAGAATAAGTTGCTGGTGGACCGATTCATTTTGAATGAACAAAAACGACAAATTCTTTCTTAAATTCATCCTGACTGAACATTGTTTCAGGTTTTTCATTAGCCTCTTCTTAAATTAAAGAAGGGGATAACTACCTTACTTCGCCACTTTAAATGCAAGAAAGTTATTGCAAAATCAGGCAGACTTTCATATCCTTAAAAAAAGAACTTTTAGTTTAAAAAACAAGTGGTTATTATTAGTTTTCACTAATATAGATTGATTCCTCAATGAAATGACTTTTTTTTCTATATTTCACATATTCTAATGTATGCACAAATAGCAATCGACGCCAATAAATCCAAATTTATGAACACAGAGTCATTATGAAAAAATATCTTAAAATAGGTTTAATTGTTTGTGCATTCGCTCAGCTGGGCGCCTGCTCTATGGCGCAGCTGACAGTCCGCGCCTCCATGCCGATGATTGAAGGCGGTGTGACCGCAATGAATCAACAAACTGATTTGGGCCTCGCCGCCTCAGCTATGCCTGCAAATATCAGCCTGATCGAGGGGATGTTGATTAATGATCCCAATAATGAGGAACTGCGCCTTTATGCTGCTCAGGGTTATTATGGCTATGCCTTTGGTTTCATAGAAGACGGTTTCGAAAATATTGGCAATCCGGCCCGTGCAGCCAGGCTCTATGAAACATGCTCTCACCATGCAAAGCATGTTTTATCAGCACACGGACTGACAGAGCAGGAGCTTGATGGTGAGCTGGAAGCGTTGCAGCAAAATATCAATAAACTGGATAAAGATGCCGTTCCCGCCTTATTCTGGACAGCATCATGCTGGGCAAAATCCATTGATTTAAATCGAGATAAAGCTATTAACCTTGCCCAGCTGCCTAAAGCCGTCATGCTTATGCAGCGAGTGCTTGAGCTGGATGAACATTATTTTATGAGTGGTCCCCATATTTTCTTTGGTGTCTATTACGGCAGTAAATCACCGATGCTGGGCGGCAATTATAAATTGTCTGAACAACACTTCGCTTTAGCGAACAAAGCCAATCAAAACAAACTGCTCATCGTTAATCTTTTACAGGCCCAGTATCTGGAACGCCAGCGATTTAATCAGCAGGCATTTCATGATTTGTTAACCCAGATTAAGCAGGCCAGTGAAACACTTTACCCTGAACAGGCTTTAATCAACCAAATATCCAAGTATAAAGCTTCCCTACTACTTAACAAGGAAGAGCAATGGTTTTAAAACAATTACCCGGTATCGGTCTCATTGATTGTTCACTCTTTTTCAGCCTTAAGAAAAGTCGCAGTTTACTTTCTATTTCTGTCTTATTCGGCATTCTATTGCTCAGCCTGCTACTCACTGCCAGTGCCAGCGCCAAAGAACAATATATTTTTAAATTTGCGACTTTAGTGCCGCCTGATACGGCCTGGATGAAAGAAATTGATCGCTGGGCCGATGACGTCTACAAAAAAAGTAACGGTCGTCTGAAATTCAAGATATACCCCGGTGGTGTAATGGGTGATGAACCTGATGTATTGCGTAAAATTCGCAGCAGACAATTACAGGGTGCTTTTTTTACTGGATATGGTATTGGCCGTATTTACTCATCTGCCCGGGTGCTTGAAATGCCCTTTTTGTTCCACAATACCGATGAATCCGATTATGTTCGTGAACGACTGATGCCGGAGATAGAAGCAGGCTTTCGCTATAAAGGTTTTGAATTGCTGGGCTGGCCTGAAATCGGCAGCATCCACTTCTTCTCTAAAAAGCCCATTAATTCATTAGAAGAACTTAAAGAACGACGCATCTGGCTTTGGCAGGGTGATCCTGTAGGAGAAGCTTTTGCTGATGCCAGCGGTGTATCGCCCATATCATTGTCCATTATTGATGTCTATAGCCAGTTAAGCGCCAGACACGGTAGTATTGATACCGTTTATAACTCCAGCTTTGGTGCACTGACCATGCAATGGCACACGAAACTGTCTTATGCGACAAATATTTCCATGACCAATGCTATCGGCAGTTTAGTCGTCAGCAATCGTTTTTTTAAAAAACTGCCTGAAGATCTGCAGCAATTACTCAAAACGACAGGGAAAGTAACGGGACAAACTATTAATAGTATTACTCGTCGTGACAATGAACAAAGTATTGCTTTACTTAAAGAAAGCGGTATCAAGTTCTTGTGGGACTGGAATGACGAAGAGAAGCAGGAAATGACGGCAATACGTGATGAGGCGGCGGCTCAATTAATTGAATCAGATTACATTTCTAAAAAAATGTACACCCGCACCAAAACTCTCCTGGAAGAATTCCGCAGAAATAATAATGATGCTAAAGAGTTAAAGAGCAGGTAAGAATTGATGCCAGTCTGGCTAAAGATTATTTTTAAAATAAAGCATGGCCTGATCACTTTTGAAAAAGTAATCGCTGGCAGCAGCTTACTATTATTACTGATACTGGCCATTATACAAATTATCGCCCGGAACTTTTTTGATACGGGTTTTTCTCAAATGGAAGTCATTTCACGACACCTTATTCTATTTATTATTTTTATGGGTGCAGCGCTGGTTTCAGAACAAAACAGACATATAAAAATTGACCTTCTGACCCACCTTCTGAGTCCTGATCAACAGGAAAAACTCATTCGTCCACTGTTGTTATTCTGTGCGTTGATCAGCGGTATTTTTGCCTGGTACTCTGCTGGCTTCTGGTTAGATGAATGGCATTATGCTCCCTCAAATGAACGCTGGTCAGTTTATCTTGCGCTAATTCTTCCTATTGGCTTTTTTATTCTTGCCCTGCATCTATTACTGCTCACTATCACTGGGTTTGAACATGAGCGCGTTTTAAAAGAAAAGTCTAAACAGGCTTGCTGCTCTGGTACGTCATGATTATAATCCTGATTTTAATTCTGCTGGCCATTATTGGAACGCCCCTTTTTGCCATACTGGGTGCCGGCGGTCTGGCCGCCAGTCATGCTGCAGAACTCCACCCCAGTGTGCTGATCATTGAAATGTATCGCCTGGCATCTCAGCCGAATCTGGTTGCTATTCCCCTCTTTACTTTTGCTGGCATTATCCTGGCTGCCGGTGATGGAACCAAGCGTTTAATCACACTATTTAATGCACTTCTTGGCTGGATGCCCGGTGGTCTGGCCATTGTTACTATTGTTTCCTGTTCAGCTTTTACAGCCTTTACCGGCGCATCTGGTGTCACGATTATTGCTTTAGGCGCATTACTTTATCCAATGTTAGAGCATGCCAACTATCGACAGCGCTTTTGTCTGGGACTCTTAACCTCATCAGGCTCACTCGGTCTGCTATTTCCGCCCAGTATGGCAATCTTGCTCTATGGTATTGTTTCTGGTGTAAGTATTGATGAACTATTTATTTCAGGTATGCTGCCGGGTTTATTATTACTGTTGATGTTATCTTTATTTAGTGTTTATTCTGCGCCTAAATTAGCTGTAGAGCATCAGGAATTTTCCTGGAATAAAATATCAAAAGCGGTTCGAAACAGTATCTGGGATATTTTATTACCCATATTTATCCTGCTGGGCATTTTTGGCGGTTTTGTTACAATTACAGAAGTTGCTGCACTGACAGCAGCTTATGTTCTTTTTTTGGAAACAGTCATCAGCAAAAAAATACATCTGATTAAAGATTTACCTCATATTTTAATCGATACCAGCACTTTAGTCGGAAGCATTTTAATTATTCTTGGCGTTGCTATGGGCTTAACCAACTTATTAATTGACTCTCAACTGCCGATGAAGTTACTTGAAATTGTTGAGCAGCATGTTGATAGTCAATTACAGTTTTTATTATTACTCAATTTATTTTTATTAGTAGTCGGTGCCATGATGGATATTTTTTCCGCGATTGTTGTCGTGGTACCACTTATTATTCCACTGGCTTTGCGTTATAACATTGATCCGGTCCATCTGGGTATTATCTTCCTGGCAAATCTTGAAATCGGCTATATGACCCCACCCGTTGGTATTAACCTGTTTATTGCCAGTCAGCGTTTTAAACAACCTATTTTAAAACTCTTTCGAGCAACCTTCCCCTTTCTTCTAATTATGCTGATCTGGCTATTATTAATCACCTATATTCCATTTCTAACCACCTGGTGGAAGAATTGAAAATATACAGTATTTTAGAAGCTGACGATGAATATCTCTAAGCGATTACAGCATTCAGGTTTAACAACTCAGATGATCAGTCAGTATTGCAGACATTTCCGGTTCTTCATTATTAAGATCTAACTTTACTATTGCACCATTGGGGATATTTAATGCCTGTCTGAGATGGTAGAAGCGTTTAAAACTATCTTCATCACGATTTATTCGCCCCAGTAACAAATACCAGAGTATTGCACGAATCACATGACCATGGGTGTATACAAGAACATAACCGGTTTGTTTTTTTAACTGCTCAATGCCTTTTTCGATACGTGCCTGGAAATCATAGTATGACTCTGCCCCGTCACCATCAGAATAAGCAGGATCGCATTTCTGCCAATAATCCAGTTTCGCAGCCTTACGCTCATTACGTGTTGTCCTGTGAAATTTTGTTTGATTAAGATAAGTGAATTCCTGTAACGGCCATTCTTCAGCTGTCACAGTTGGAAACTTTTCCAGTAAAGGTTTTACTGATAGCTGCGTTCTAATATAGGGTGTATAGATCACTAAATCCGGTTTTCTGGTCACTACATTGGCTATTTCACAGGCTTGTACTTTACCTGGCGGAGACAATCCCGCAAGATGAGGAGAATCCGTTCTCTCTCCCGCATTTGACTGACTTTCTCCGTGACGGATCAACCAAATATTTTTCATCACCTATACCCCAAAATCACTAACATGACTTACCTTAATACTAAATAACTGGCAGTTTTACAGTTCATCACAAAAAATTGCCTCGCTAGGTGGCAATTTTTCTACCCGACCAGATTAGTATGAAGTACAAAATACCAAAGTCTAAAACCAGATGAAAAACAATACCTGCTTCCCACGGCCCCATATCCAGACGGATAATTGCCGCCGAAAGTACCTCAGCATTAAGGGCAGAGGCCACCGAGGAGCTTCTTAGCTCATTTACAACAGCCTCTAGCGCAGTATAAGACTTCACCAGGGCGAGCAGGTTAAATACTACAAAACCTGCGAAGGCTACGCTTAAAGCTAATCTTTTATTCCAGGGCCACGATCCAGTTCCTGCGAATATCCATCCCAGAAGGACAATAGCCGACGGCACATAGAAATGCCAATAAAAGTTAATTTGCTCATGAAGTTTGAACGCGATTTCCATCTCATCCATAACAGCTTCCTTATACAGCTGGTGTCCACATTAGCGGGGGAAGTTTCTGATCCATTGTAAACTCTGGTTGGCTTTTCTTAAAAATTATAAGTTAATTTAAATACTCACGGACAATATGTTTAAGCCCTTGTTTGTCAATAAAATCTGAATCAATTTTAACAACTTTTCCATTTGTATCTACAATAAATAAAAAGGAATCTTTTTTACCTATCGTATAAAAAAAATTATATTTCTCATTATTCCATTCACCAAAATCTTTGTTAACTAAAAAAATCTTTTTAAATGCTTTCAGTTCATCTTGATTACATTTTTATTTTCATTGAATACATCATTAAAAAAAACACTCATTTCACACTTATAATTAATGTTTGAGTTATTAGTCATATTAGTGAATGCTATGTATTTTTTCCTGGTTCATTACTGTATCTGAACACAAGAAAATTATCATTACCACCCATTGATCCGATAACTACATGGTCACCTGGTACCCTAAACTTCATCCCTGAATAGACTAGTTCTATACTTGAATTAACTGCTTGAGAAAAGACAGGACTAGAAATTAATAGAAAAATTAAAATAGATATAGTTTTTTTCATCTTTAAACCCCCATCAATGCCATCATGATTTTTGACTTGTAATTTACTCCAACCTGACCTCTGCATGAATTATAAATTAAAGCATTACCAGACGATATTCTTTTTCCAATTTTAGCCAATTGTGTAATAACCCATTTAACATTAGCTGCTCCGTATGAAGGGCGAGGCACAAAATCCATTGAATCTGAGCATATGTGAGTCTTTTCTAAGGCTTCATAAACCACTATTGTCACTCTCTCATTAACAGATTAAGGAGTTGCAGTACTTTTTTCTAGCCAACGTAGCCTTGAGCGGAATTCTGGCCTCCCAGAGACTGTATTTATTGTATTGAAATTTAAACATAAATTCGGTTTTCAATAATCGCTAAGACCAGAATTTTCCTGAGCATGATCTTGTTAGATCATTATTTATATGATAGTATTTATATGCGCATATGCAATACGCATTTTGACTATGGAGTTATCCTAATGCAACAAGTCTATGATAAAAATGCACCAAAAAAAGCAACAAACCTCTCTATAAACAGTGACTTACTTATAAAAGCTCGTGATTTGAAAATCAATTTATCAGCAACATTAGAACATGCCCTAGTTTCTGATGTTAGAAAAGCCGAACGTAAAAAATGGCAAATAGAAAATAAAGAAGCCATCAATGCGTTAAACGAATTAGCAGAAAACAATGGGCTCTTTTCTGATTCATACAGGGATTTTTAATGAGTCAATTTACACTTTATAAAAATGAAAACAAAAATTCAAAAAAAACGTACCCTTACCTTGTTGATGTACAGAATGATTTTTTTGATGAACTTAATTCTAGAATTGTGATTCCTTTGTCACCACACAACATCCTAAATCAAACAAATGCAAAAAAACTCTGCCCAATAATAACGGTTAATGATGAACAGTATGTATTGCTCACTCACCAAATGACATCAATGCCCAAAACGA
>JAPVVU010000027.1 GCA_028571885.1 Gammaproteobacteria bacterium
CGCTGCATAACATCCATAGGTCTGGCCTCATCTCTTTTAATAAAAATGTTGGTTAGTGTCCATCCTTAATTGACAGTTTTAGGCGAATGAATTCGCCCCTACAGAGAAAACACAAACTATTCAATGGCTTATGAATTCACAATTGTAGGGGCGAATTTATTCGCCTTATTTACGGATGAACACTAGTTAGCGATCTTTTACTGACGAACCCTTTCACTTGCGAACCATAGGAAAGCCCAGTGCTTCACGACGATCATAATATGCCTGAGCAATGGCTCTTGATAATGTTCGAACACGGCCAATAAATCGAGCACGTTCTGTGACAGAAATAGCATGACGGGCATCCAGCAAATTGAACGCATGAGAGGCTTTAACCATCATTTCATAAGCCGGTAAAGGCAAATTTTCTTCAATCAGACGTTTACTCTCAGATTCAAGATGATCAAACTGAGAGAACAAGGCATCAACAGGTGCCTGTTCAAAGTTATAGGCTGACATTTCAACTTCGTTTTGATGAAATACATCACCATAGGTGACTTTGCCTAGAGGGCCATCGGTCCAAACCAGATCATAGATACTTTCAACACCTTGTAAATACATGGCGATGCGCTCTAAGCCATAAGTAATTTCACCGGTAACGGGCTTGCATTCAATACCCCCCACTTGTTGAAAATAAGTAAACTGAGTGACTTCCATACCATTGAGCCAGACTTCCCATCCCAATCCCCATGCTCCCAAAGTAGGCGATTCCCAGTTATCTTCGACAAAACGAATATCATGAACCAGAGGATCCAGTCCCAGCATTTTTAGTGAGCCCAGATAAAGTTCCTGAATTTCCAGCGGTGATGGTTTTATCACTACCTGAAACTGATAATAGTGCTGCAGGCGATTGGGATTTTCACCATAACGGCCATCGGTTGGGCGCCGGCATGGTTGAACATAGGCTGCACTCCAGGGTTCAGGACCAATAGCGCGTAGAAATGTCGCTGGATGAAAGGTGCCGGCACCCATTTCCATATCATAGGGCTGCAGTAAAACACAGCCCTTTTCGGCCCAATAGTTTTGCAGTGACAGGATGAGTCCCTGGAAAGTAGAAACGTCCAGAGGGCTGGATGCAGTCGTTTTGTCTGAAGCTGTTGGGGACGGTGTTATAGACATGGTTTTATATGGTTTCTATTTGGTTTAATAAATTTTCAGCATTACAAAAATGCGGGTAATTATACCTTAAATCCAGATGTGGCGTGCAGAATTAACATATTTTTGTAAAAAATTGTTACTTTATCCATGATTAAGTGCATAACTTGTCTGAAGTAACGTTAGATACAGGATATTATATTTATATCAGGTAATATAAATGTAAGGCTCAGGGTGAACGCTGGGGTTTGCCTTTTTTTTAAAGATTTTATACTATGGGTCGGGGGGAAATTCAACACTCATTAAAAAGGACTCGTACTAATGAAATGGTTAAAAACCGGATTAATATTATTTTTATTTACACTGACTGCAGCAGCCAATGCAGATAATGGCTTAATGGTAAAACCTAGTGCTAATAGTGTGGCTGAAACACTGGATCGTTTTGAAAGTATTATCAAAAAGAAAGGCATGACTGTTTTTATCCGTGTCAACCATACCAAGGGTGCTGAAGGTGTAGGTCTGACTCTGGCACCCACTGAGGTGCTTATTTTCGGCAATCCTAAAATGGGTACGCTGCTGATGCAGAGTCAGAGCACAGCAGCGATCGATTTGCCAATGAAAGTGATTGCCTGGCAGGATAAAGACGGTAAAGTGTGGCTTGCGTACAATACACCAGACTATCTTGCCAGTCGTCATGATATCAAAGATCAACAGGCCGTTGTCAAAAAAATGACCGGCGCTTTAGGCAAATTCTCTGATTATGCAACCAAAGCAGACAAATAACATATTTGGTCATTAATTGTTAAATACGGGTTGATTATATGAGCAGCCCGTATCCCTCCCGCTGAGAAGTTCATCACATTTTGCATCAGTATGGGGTATTCCATAATTCTCAACTTCAACTGATATCAATTAAACTAAAATCTAATAGGACAGCAATAATAAACTGGAGCGCTAAAAAAAAGGAGTTGTTATGTATATAACACATCATTCATCAACGTCTCAAACACAAATAGGTATTCGATTCATCAAGAATGCCATTAGTAATCAGATTTCATTCTGGCTTTGGAATAGAAAGTTGTCCAAACAATATAATGACATCATGAAACACAAAAAAAACCAGCCTTATTCTGATGCTTAAAAAATTACTAGCACATAGTAATTTTCCCCGTGGTGCTTATTAAAGTAAGCTGTATCCCAGTTGCGTGCATTAGCTACATACACTTTATGATACTAAATTAATATTTTTAGTGCCTTAAAGATCTTATTCTGGCGATTATCTGAATGGCTGCACCCTATTAGCTGATTTATTTGTCTTTATTCTAAGGATGGGCAGATACTGGATCTGTCCGTTTAAAATGCTCCCCTGTCACCCACCGACTACTCTAAGCTTGCTCGTTACCAAAGCTCGCTTATTCACAGGCCCTCTGTTTCTTATCTCTTATTGTGCATTTTTTTTGTTATAATGCCGACTTAATTTTTTAAGAAATGAGAGCAGTCGAGCGATGAAACCGCAACCAACAGAAAAACAACGTAAAGCAGTTGCTTTAATCTCGGGAGGTCTTGATTCCATGCTGGCCGTCAAGGTTATTCAGGAACAGGGCATTCACGTTGAAGGGATTAACTTTTTCACCGGATTTTGTGTTGAAGGACATACTCATGCTGTACGGAAAAAGCATAAGGATAAGCAAAAACGTAATAATGCGCTCTGGGTTGCTGAGCAGCTGGGTATTAAATTACATATTGTTGATGTTGTTGAAGAATATAAAGATGTCTTATTAAATCCCGTTCATGGCTATGGTAAAAACGTTAATCCCTGTCTGGACTGTAAAACCTTTATGGTCAAAAAGGCCGTAGAATGGATTAAAGAGCATGACTTTGATTTTATTATTACCGGTGAAGTGGTAGGACAACGTCCAATGTCTCAACGCCGTGAAACCATGCCGATTGTTGCTAAAGATTCAGGCAGTGATGATTTACTGGTCAGACCACTCAGTGCTCAACAGTTGCCGGCAACACTGCCGGAACGTGAAGGCTGGCTGGATCGGGAAAAAATGTATGACTTTAGTGGTCGTACCCGAAAGCCGCAGATGGCTCTGGCTGCACAATATGGTTTTAAAGACTATGCTCAACCTGCGGGCGGCTGCTGTATGCTGACGGACGAAAGTTATGCTGTCAAATTAAAAGATATGTGGGCTAATCGTCCAAGTCGCGCCTATGAGCTGGATGATATTATTATGCTTAAAATGGGGCGTCATTTTCGTCTTGCGCCCCATTTAAAACTTATTATTGGCCGGGAAGAAGGTGAAAACAATTTTATGCAGGGGTATAAAAATCAATTTGTTTCTATTTTTCCGACCAGTCATCCTGGCGCTTTGTGCCTGGTTGATGGTGAATTCAAATCAGATGAAGAGCTTAATCAGGCGCTGGCTCTGGTTGCCCGCTATAGTCAGGGGAAAAACGCACCGGAGGTTACCCTGAATGTTCGTCAAATAGATGGTACAGAACAAGAATATACCATCCCTCCGATGGCAGCAGATGAAATTAACAAGGAGTGGATAGTATGAGTGCCGAGCAAACACACTCTCAGCCAGTTAAAAGTCATCAAGTGGATGCTCGTCGCCTGCTTTGTCCCTTGCCGGTGATCCGCACTCAGGATGCAGCGGCCAAATTGCAGACGGGTGAGTTATTGACTGTGACCAGTACTGATCCTGGTGCCAAATTGGATATTCCCTGCTGGTGCCGAATCAATGGCCATGAAGTCATTGAGATTAAAGAACAGGATCATGAAATTATTATCACCATTAAAGTGAATCAGGAAGGTTAAAGCATATAAAATAAGTGGCCATAGGCTTAACAGTGGTTATTGAGAAATAGACGCTGAATAGTCACTAATTTATATTTAAAAAATAATATTAATTCTTGCTTATATTAATGCCATCTAATATACTCTCCCGCACGTTGAGAAATAAATTAAATAATAATCAACGTGAACAAACAATCATAAAGTTTTTATAAAAACACACATTAAAAAAACATATACATACTGGAGAGTATAAAATGAAAAAATTAATTATTGCTGCTGCAATTGCAACTTCTGTGGTTTCTATGACTGCCAATGCATGGTGGGGTGATGACAGTAATTCTAACACCAACTGGAATGGCAATGGTTACAATAACATGAATAACAATGCTTATGGCAATGGTTATGGTAATGGCTGGGGTGACGGCAGCATGGACAGTGACATGGATGGTGATTTCGAAATTACTATTAAAGCGCGCGGTCGTGGTCGTGGTAAAGGTAATACTCGTGGTTCAGCTTATGGAAATGGCAGCAGCAACTACAATGGTCGTAACAACATGGATAGCCGTTTTAATGGTTATAACAACTATTCAAACCAGCAGGGATACTACCCTTATCCAATGCAGGCAGCAGTTGCACCTGTAGCAGCGCCTGCTAAGCCAGCAGCAAAAGTAACAAAGTAACAAAGTAACTTAATATAAGATTAAATGACCTAATCTCTTAAAAAGCCCGTTACACTGTCAATAATTTTGATGACAGTGTAACGGGCTTTTTTTGTCACTAAACAAAAAGTGTTTTACCCTGCCAATACACAGACAAGCCAAAAACCATTCACCTAATGATTAAACACCTACCGGTTAAATTTTTTTTCTCCTAATAAACGAGCATAATGACTGGCTCTTAATAAACCTGTCTGCGATAAACCTGTTGCTAATAAATCAGGCCGGGTAATTTCAGAGCTCTTTTGCGTTGTTATAATGTCAGGAGGAGAAGTCAATTCAGTATTAACTGAGTTCAGATCGATATCATCAGGCAAAGCTAAATCATAAAAATAATCGCTGAACGGTGTTTTGTGCTGTTTAATATTACTAAAAACAGTAAGTAAGCGCTTACAAATCTGTAAAATACAGCGGCTGGCAGGCGAATCCGGATAATTCAATAAAATAGCCTGCTGATTCAAAATAGAAAAAGAAATGTTTTTATCTGCTAAAACATAACCGGCAAGATGTAATTGCTGTAACTGCAAATATTTATTTGCTGCCTTCTTAAAACGCCTGAATGTGGTTTGAGCCGAACGTTGATCGGCAGCCATATTGACAACGACTAGCACGGGTTGATGAAAATGATGCTTTTTTAATATTCTAAGCAGTGAAAAGGCATCAGTTAATGAAGTGGGTTCCCCGGTGATAGTGAGCAGTAAATAAGGTGCAGCGAGTATCAGCCTGATATTGGTTTCATCTACCCCGGCGGCGGTATCAATAAGCAAATAATCGTAGTCTTGTTCCAGTGTGTGCAAACCCTCAATGAGTTTTTTCTGTTGCAGAGGAGAATACTGAATAAAATCGGTAATACCAGAAGCGCCGCAGACTATATCAATTCCTCCCGGACCTTTAGTGAGCACGTCACATATAGAACGATCATTGTTAAAAAAATGCTCCAGTGTGTGCAACGGGGTGATGCCCAGGAGAATATTAATATTCGCCAGGTTAGTATCAGCATCAAACAGACACACTTTTTTTCCGGCATTGGCAAGAGCAATGCCAAGATTGGTTGCCAGAGTACTTTTACCCACTCCGCCTTTACCACTGGAAATGGCAATAACCCGTGCAAAGTCATGTTCAGGCTTGATGGTAGCAGGCATATTTATCCCGAATTTTTGATATTTTTTATATGAGTGAGTATATTGAATATAAATGAAATTTACAAAAATGAAGTTGAAACTGAAAAAATTGAGTAAGAAATGTATGACAAACTTGTAAATATGATTAAAATTACATAGACTTAGCTGACAATGCTAAGTATTTGCTTAAGGAATCCAGGGTAAGTAATAAAAGAAATGCGACAATCACCGTTAAATCAATCATTGCAAATAGAGCTGGACAAGATACCATCAATACCGTATGCATTGCTTCAATTGATTGAAGCGATGCGGGATCCAGATGTCTGTTTTACTGAAATTTCAGAAATTATTCAGGCTGATCCAGCACTGACAACAAGAGTCATGTCAATTGCAAATTCTGGCGCCTACTACCAGTGGAATCAAAATAAAGATTTTAACCGTCTGCTTGTTGCCCTTGGCCTGAAAATGGTTAAAAGCATTGCCATTAATTCAGCAATACAACAGTTTTTTTCTCAATTTAATGTGGATAATGAGGGGGTGCTTGCTCAATTTTGGCAAACGTCATTTATCACTGCAACGATTGCCAGAGCATTGGCACACATGACGGGCTATCCTCATGAAGATGAAGCTTATATTGCCGGATTATTACACAAATTAGGTGAACTGGTTTGTTTGATGCACAATCCAGATGAGTATCTGCAAAAGAAGATACAATTGAGCAATGAATCCCAGGCAATATCAGTCTATGAGCTGGAATCCCAGCGAGAAAAAATGGAACAGGATTTTATCGGCGCAAGTATACCTGAGATAGGTGCCTGGATTATTCATGGCTTTGATCAAGATTCCATGCTGGGTGATGCAATTCTCTATCAAAGAGAACCCGTTGAACAAATCATGGGTGCGCCGCATTTAGTGCAGGTGATTAATCTGGCACACAAGTTAGCCTTGCTGAATGAACAGACAGCAGTAGAAAATCAAACTTCAACATTTGTTTTAGAAAATAAAGAAAGTATTTTCAAAGAAGTTTCCCGGGTTTTTGGTTTGAATCAGCCGTTGCTGGAAGAAATGCTGGACAATAGTCGCTCAGAATTTCTGCGTACAGCGAGAAAAATGGGGATTCCCATCAGTGATGATAATACGGTTGAGCCTGATAATGAAAAAATTCAGATGGAATTGGCAGATAATGTCCGAACCATTGCGTTATCCAGTTCTTTGCTGCAGATTAATACCTGTCGATTAGAAGGCCGTCCAGAAAAAGAATTAATTGAACAAATTATGCAAAACCTCAATGTCTTGTTTGATTTATCTAATTGTCTTTTTCTTGCCTATGATGAGGAAAGTAGAGAACTAAAAGGCAGGTATGGAACAAAGGGACAGGCACAATTATTGACACAGTTTAATATCTCATTAGATGCTAATGTGACTTTACCTGTTCAGTCCTTGCTTAAAGGTACACCCCTCTTTTTACAGGACTCTTCACAAGAGAACGCTGAAAATAATAAAAAATCTGTCCTGGACAGACAACTGCTGAGATTAATGGATACAGAAGAAATGCTCTGTATTCCCCTGGTGGATCAGACTGCGAATAAAAAATATGGCGTGCTGGTTGCCGGCATCAGTTCAATTCGACTGCAAACACTCAGGCGTGAAAAAGGGCTGCTCTACGAGTTTGCTAAATCGGCGTCTGAAGTGATTACTCAGGATAGAAGCGTGGCTGAGCAACTACATTCAGCTATTGAAGAAGAAAAAACATTACAAGCATTACAGATTCGAAAGCTTGTACACGAAGCAAGTAATCCATTAGGTGTTATTCGAAACTACCTGCAAGTGCTATCGCTCAAGCTGGCGGATGCAGAGGACCCAAAGTTACAGGGACAACTTGAAATTCTGATGGAAGAAGTTGAACGTGTGGGTAATATTGTGCTCAGGATAAGAGAAACACCACAAAAGATGGAAAAAGATATTAATAAAGTTGATATCAATTTGTTAATCAATCAAGTTTTATCAATTTTTAAAGAGTCTTTATTTCTAAAGTCGGGAATAACGACAAATATTAAATTAGACTCATCTATTCCATTGATTAAAAGTAATACCAATAGTTTGAAACAGATTTTAACTAATTTATTTAAAAATGCGACTGAAGCGATGCCTGATGGTGGAGAGCTTAATGTCAGTACACGGGATCAGGTCAATTTTAATGGTGAGCAATTTATCGAATTAAGAGTTTTTGATTCGGGGCCGGGTATTCCAAAGGAAATTCTAAACAACCTTTTCAATCCGGTTCAAAGTACCAAGTCAGGTGAGCACTCAGGATTAGGTTTAAGTATTATAAAAAATCTTGTGAATGATCTGGGGGGGACGATAGGAGGCAGCAACCGTTATTCGATGCAGTCATCATCGTCAATTCAACAAGATAGTACCGGTGCAGAGTTTATTATTCTGCTGCCAAGAACGCTTTTTACTGAATAATGTTTATTCATAAGCAGGAAAAGCTGATTTACGATGAGCATCTTGAATTATAATTTATGATACAAGATACTCGGTTGGTTCATGATTCGATTTAACTCCGAATAATACCTATAATAAGGGAGCTGTATATGGGTGGTAACAGTATCGATATCGAAGATATATCCAGTATTTGTGAAAGAATGTGTAGTTTTACTGATATCCCGGCAGTAACAATTTTAGTTGCTGATGATGAGCAATTGATGCGCGAAAGTGTTCAGGAACTGCTTTCATTCAATGATTTAACATGCACTTTGGCTGTTGACGGGCAAGACGCACTTGATATCATGGCAGAGCAGTCCATTGATATATTATTACTTGATTTGGTTATGCCCCGATTAGATGGCTTTCAAGTGATGAAAGAAGTGAAAGATAAATATCCCAACACCGATGTTATTGTAACCAGTGGTGAAGCAACGTTTAAAAATGCCACATTGGCCATGCGTCATGGGGTGAAAGATTTTTTGCATAAGCCATATGTTCCCAGTGAATTAATCAAAGTGATCAATAATCTTATTGAAAAACGGGAATTAAAACACAAGCTGGATGAAATGTCTCGTTGTATACAGGCATCAGAAAAACGCTATAGCTTCATTGTGAACAACTCACCAGATATGGTTTATATGCTGGATCAAAAGGGTTGCTTTGTTTTTGTCAATGATCGTGCAACAGAGCTGTTAGGTTATACACAAGAAGAATTTATCGGCCACCATTATTCAGAATTTATCCATGCAGACGATGTTGAAAAAGCAAACTTTGCGTTCAGCACCTCCCTGAGCAATGTGGATGTGCCGCAAAAAGTTGAATTCAAGATGTTGCCAAAGTTTCCAACCCTGGATATCTGCTGCTTTGAGTCACGTTCAATAGCCATCAAATTAAATGCCGCTGAAATAGGTGATAGAGCTTCAAATGAAAAATCTATTGGCATTTATGGTGTCGCAAGAGATGTGACTGAGCAAAAACGTTTGGATGAAATGCTCTATTTTCAACTGTATCACGATGCCCTGACCGAACTGCCTAATCGAGTTTTATTCAGTGATAGAATAAATTTTGCCATATCACAGGCTAAGCGAAACAAAATGAGAGTTGCTGTGATGTTTCTTGATATGGATCGATTTAAGGTTGTTAATGATTCTCTGGGGCATATTGCCGGTGATAAATTATTACAAAAAATTTCTAAACGCTTAAAGCTCTGCATCCGTGATAGTGATACTTTGGCTCGAGTGGGCGGCGATGAGTTTAATCTGATGCTGCCCGATATTAATTCTCTTGATGATGTCACCAATCTGGTCAATAAAATCAGCCAGGCATTGGAAGCGCCTTTTATGATTGAAGGCAATGAAGTTTTTGTGACCTTTAGTATTGGCACCGCTATTTTCCCCGAAGATGGTGACAGCAGTGAGACTCTTATCAAACATGCTGATATGGCGATGTACAATATAAAAGGCAAGGGTAAAAATGGTCACGAATTCTTCTCAGATCACATGAAGGTTTTATTTCAAAATCACTTGTCGATTGAGAATGGCATTAGAAAAGCGATTCAGGAAAATCAGTTTGAAGTTTATTTTCAGCCTCAATATGATGTCAGATCAGAAAAAATATCCGGTGTAGAAGCATTAATACGCTGGAACCATCCGCAAAAAGGTCTGATTTCGCCTAATGATTTTATTCCGCTTGCAGAAGAAACCGGTTTAATTAATGCCATTGGGGAATGGATGCTGGATGCCTCGTGTAAAGTTTTGCACAATTGGATAGAAAGTTACCCGGAATTAGCGGATGTTACCCTGGCCGTTAATATCTGTGCCTCTCAGATCAGTACTGACAACTTCGTAGATTTTGTTCTTGATACTTTAGACAAATATCAACTCAGGGCTGAACAACTGGAATTAGAGATTACTGAAAATACCTTGATGCAGGACATGGAACTGGTGGTGGGCAAACTCACACAATTAGCTGATCATGGTGTTCATTTTGCGGTTGATGATTTTGGTATGGGCTACTCATCATTGAGTTATTTACAGACACTGCCGCTTAATAACTTAAAAATAGATCGCTCCTTTATAGCAACGATACAGTCACAGGGTGATAAAAGCTCAATCATTACTGCAATCGTAGCAATGGCTAAAGAAATGGGGTTGAATATTGTGGCAGAGGGTGTTGAGAATAAGGTGCAGATAGATTATGTAAAAGCCATTGGTTGCCCAACCGTTCAGGGGTATTGGTATGGACGTCCGATGACTACAGAAAAAATGCAGACAATAATTTTGCAGCAGTTAGGTAACTATTGTTTAACAGGGAATGGTTCAAAAGGAAATAGCTCAAAAGGAAATGGTTTACACGGCGATGTACTGCAAAAGAAGGAACTGGAAGGAAACAATCAAAAAAAAAATAATTTAAACTTTGCACCAGTTGCTGCTCGCCGATATATGTAAAAAAACCTGAATTCATGTTTTTCAGGTTTTTTATACCAGGCTGATAATTTGCCCCGCTGTTGCTAAAGCAGGGCTGTTAAACTGCTATTGATAAATACCTCTCTTAACACTCTATATTCTAAAGCATAGCTCTTAATAACAGGACTTATTTGGCTTTTTCTAGAAATGTAAGTATGATCCCTTGCACATTAAGACATTATTTTAATAAAGCATTCCTTGTTATGCATCAAAATAGTGCATCAAAAGTAATTTTTAACGTAAAAAGATGTATTTTTTATACATCTAACAAGTCATTAGGGTTCTAAACGTTGCCACTACAAGTATTTTTGAGCGGTGGTACAATAATTGCTCTAAAACAAGCCATTAGTAAGAAAATCAAACTTTATCACCCAAAATTTAGTCATTTAGTCGAGGAACACAGAATGAGTGGAAATGAGTCACGCCTTCAAGCAATTTACCAAATCACAAACCGTGAAACCCTGGAAATAGATAAAACGGAGCCGCTTAATGAGATCTGGGGCTGTGATGTTTTCAGTCTTGCAAAAATGGAAGATTCACTTTCAAAAAATGCCTATAAAGCCATCAGGAAAACAGTACAAACCGGCGAGTCTCTTGATGCAGCAAATGCAGACATAGTTGCCGCAGCAATGAAAGAATGGGCAGTTTCAAAAGGCGTTAAGTTCTATTCTCATATTTTTTACCCGTTGACGCATGCTACTGCTGAAAAGCATGATGGTTTTATTATTACCAACTCTGAAGGGCATGCGATTACAGAATTTACCGGCAGCCTGTTAATCAAAGGCGAACCGGACGGTTCGTCATTCCCTAATGGCAGTATCCGTATGACCAATGCAGCACGTGGTTATACTGCATGGGATCCCACCAGCCCTGTTTACATTCAGCACACAGATAATGGCGCAACATTGATGATTCCATGTGTTTTCATGTCATGGACGGGTGAAGCACTGGATAAGAAAATTCCTCTATTACGTTCAAACAATGCCATGAACAAAGCAGGCAACAGAGTGCTCTCGTTAATGGGCGAAACAGACATTGCGCCATTAAATTCAAGTTGTGGTGCTGAGCAGGAATATTTCCTGGTTGATTCTAATTTTGCCAATAGTCGTCCGGACTTATTATTAACCGGTCGTACTTTATTTGGTGCCCCTTCTGCCAAGGGACAGGAATTTGATGATCATTACTTTGGTGTAATTCCTGCGCGTGTTCAGGTCTATATGCAGGATGTTGAAGATCAACTCTACAGATTAGGTATTCCGGCAAAAACTCACCACAATGAAGTGGCACCCGGTCAGTTTGAAATTGCCCCTTATTATGAAGCAGCCAATGTCGCTGCCGATCATCAGCAAATGATGATGACCATCTTAAAAGGTACCGCGAAGAGACATGGTTTCATTTGTTTGCTGCATGAAAAGCCATTTGCCGGTATCAATGGTTCAGGTAAGCACGTTAACTGGTCAGTTGGTAATGCTACACAGGGTAATTTACTGGATCCGGGTCAGACGCCGCATGATAACTTAAACTTCTTATTATTCTGTGGTGCGGTGATTCGTGGTGTGCATAAATTTGGTCCATTATTACGTGCAGTAATTGCTTCTGCAGGTAATGACCATCGCCTGGGTGCCAATGAAGCACCGCCTGCTATTTTATCTGTTTATCTTGGCTCACAACTTGAAAAAGTTTATGAAGATATTAAAGAGGGTAAATTGACATCCAGTAAATCGGGCGGTGAAATGGATCTGGGGCTGTCTCAGATCCTAAATTTTGAACGTGATCCCGGTGACCGTAATCGTACGTCTCCCTTTGCCTTCACTGGTAACCGTTTTGAGTTCCGTGCGGTGGGCTCTGCCCAATCGGTTTCAGGTCCTCTGGTTGCCATGAACACCATGCTTGCTGATTCGCTTAACTGGATTGCTGATAAACTTGAAGCTGAGCTTGACGCTGGTACTGAGCAAACAGCTGCCGTTATCAATGTGCTGCAAAAACTCATTAAGAAGAATGGCAATGCCGTATTTGGTGGTGATGGTTATTCCAGCGAATGGCATGAAATGGCTGTTAAAGATCGTGGTTTGAAAAACATTCCAACCACTGCAGATGCTTTGCCTGCACTAGAAGAAGAGTCGGTGAAAGCACTCTTTGAAAGTACTGGAGTTCTGACTCCTGTAGAGTTAGCAAGCCGTTATGAAGTTTATTCAGAACAATACATTTTATCTATTGAAGTTGAGGCTAAACTGGTTGTTGATATGGCAACCACCAGTATTTATCCAGCAGCCACTCGCTACTTGTCTGAACTGACAATGACCAGTTCAGGTCTGGGTGAGATGGGTATTGAAATGGATAACTCAGTTGCAAAAACTGTGGCAAGTGAAGCTAACATGATGATGGCTGCAGTGAAAAACCTCAGTGAAGCTCTGGAAAAAGAAGACTTTGCATCAACTGATGATCATACACAGTACTTTGCTAATGTGATTCGTGGCCTGATGGATGAAGTCCGCCTGCATGCAGATACGCTTGAGACTGTGGTTGCCGATGAACTTTGGCCGCTGCCTAAGTATCATGAAATGTTATTTATTAAGTAAAACTCTAATGAGTTTATCGATGAGATATATGCACCTCGGGTGAATATATCTCATCATACTTAAAATGTAACAACAAAAAAGGTCACTATAAAAGTGGCCTTTTTTGTTTATTAACGTAAGATAAATGACTTATTAAATATAAAAGTTTTGATCAATGCCAAACGAAAAAGTACTGCCTCCAATAGAATCTTTAGCTGAACGCTACCAGATAACCACCCGGGTGACCCTTATTGGTGCTGTGGTGAATTTTATTCTGGCTGTGTTTAAAATCATTATTGGAACGATAGGCCATTCACATGCATTGATTGTGGACGGTATTCATTCCTTCTCCGATCTGCTCAGTGATGGCCTGGTCATTTTTGCAGCTAAAAAAGGCAATCAATCACCCGATGATGATCACCCTTATGGTCATGCTCGAATAGAAACAGCTTTTGCTGCCGTATTGGGGGGTATTTTGATTGCGGTTGGTGTCGGCATTGTTATTGATGCTTTGGAAAGACTCACCTCGGGTGACATTGTCACGCCAGAAAGTATGACCATCTGGGTGGCATTACTCTCAGTTTTATCCAAAGAAGCTCTTTATCGCTATACACTGGTTTATGCCAATCGCTTAAATTCACCTATATTAAAAGCCAATGCCTGGCATCATCGAAGTGATGCAATTTCTTCCATCGTTGTTCTGGTTGGAATTGGCGGAAGTATGTCAGGTATACCCTATCTGGATGCCGCTGCTGCAGTGATAGTTTCTATGATGATTGCCAAAATTGGCTGGGAGATTGCCAAAGAAAGCATAGAACAACTGGTTGATAAGGGGCTTGATCCCAAAAAAGTTAAATTCATTAGTGCTCATATCTCAGAAATTCCCGGTGTAAAACACATGCACATGCTGCGTACCCGGCAGATGGGTGCTGAAGCACTGCTGGATGTTCATGTTGAGGTGGCACCACAACTGAGTGTCTCAGAAGGGCATCGAATCAGTGATGAAGTGAGTAAGGAGCTGACCCAGGAGTTTCCTGACATTGCCCAGGTTCTTGTTCATATTGACCCCGAGGATGATGAAGAAGATTCCAGTTGCTCACATTTACCGCTGAGAAATGAAATTTTAGAGGATTTAGAGCCGCTTTGGAGTGATATTGAACAATCAAAAGCGATTGAAGATGTGATTCTTCACTATCTTGACGGCATGGTCAGTGTGCAAATCATTTTGCCGTTGTCTGTTTTATCAGCCGTGGATGATCCCATCAGCTTAGCTAAAGATTTCCATGCTTTGGTGAATAACCTGGATTATATCGGTAATCTTGAACTACTTTATCGATAGTATAAATCAAAAGGCACCAACTCGGTGCAGAATGGCTTAATTGCGATCTATTTTGGTGCAATTGTGTTTTTATGTTTGTTTGCAGGTAACTATTCGGTGTGTATTTATTAATTACCCATGTTAAGCCTGTGGTCACTTATTTTTCTGACTTTGCTTTCTGTTATGAGAAGATACTTCGTTCAGACAATCAAAGTCAGAAAAATAAGCAACC
>JAPVVU010000028.1 GCA_028571885.1 Gammaproteobacteria bacterium
GCAAAGGCCCGCACGGTAACCGTACGGGCCTTTTTTTATCTTAATGTTCTATGATGATTTTTGCATAGGGAGTCACACGCAATATCAGTGGTTTCTGTGAGGCATTAGCCACTCTGACTTCTTCCCTATAGGCATAAATTGTCTGAAACTTTTTACTTTTTTCTTCAATGCTATTCGGATAAACCACAATGGCATAATAACTGGATTTTTGAAAAATAAACCAGCCGGTTAATTGGGCTGCAGCGAGGGGTGAAAGGTAAACACTGACATCAGCCATATTTTTAAAATGGTGATTTTTTCGAACCTTGATGAGCTTATCAGCCAGCATCTCATTCATGCCTGGAAGCATGAGGAGAGTTTCCCGGGTTGCCACATCCGGATTCACCGCCCCGCTCACATTCCCCCAAAGCGTAAACACTGAGTTGACATCGATGTCAGCAAACACCTCATCAAAACCTTTGATCCAAAGGATTTCATCCACTGAGACAAAAGCTCCGTTGCGGGGTTCATAGCCCATGTGTTCTTTTTTGTAATAGGCTGCTTCAGCGCCATTCAGACGTTTAAGATTATCCGCATCTATCCAGTCAAACCAGGCATCCACCAGTTCAGGTATTTTTTTATTGCCTTCACCCAGTTGCTGTTCAAGCAGTCTGGTCAGTTTGTTTTGATCCAATCGGGCGATATTGATTTTCCCGGACAGGTTATAGATGCGCACACTGATACCTTCCGGAACTCTATAACTTAAAGAAATGGGGCGGCCATCAAAACGATTTTCTTCACTCTCTCTATTATATAAGCTGGTTCTGTCAGCCTTGATTTTCGGCATTTTGTCAATGACCAGTTCCATGTGCGCCTTATTCACTGCTTCCAGTATTGCACTCCAGTCCCGTAACGCTTCCTGGTGATGGATGACAGTCATCGCAGATAAGCGGACATTCGTGGCGATGGCGGTTACCAGAATCAGACCCAGCATAATCATCCAGAGTACCATGATAAGAATGGAACCCTGCATTTTTTTTTCTGTCCTATTATTTGCCATTGGCGAGGGCACGAATGAAGCTGAAAACTGAAAAATCCATCTCACTCTCAGAATCATCCTCTAATGGTTCAAATTGTATTCTCACACCCAGGGGAAAGTCATTTTTTTCTTTTCCCGACCAGCTGGTTTGCCACTGTTTTTTTTGATTTGTCGTGACACCCAGATAATGTAATGAGATCTTATAGTCTGTAAAATAAATCATCGGATGCTCTTGCTCAGTTTGCGCTTTTTCCAGCTGTTTATGCAAATTGCCTGGATAAGCCGGTAGTACATTTAACCTGAAACCTTTGCCTTCAGCCGCGTCCAGATGCCAGAGCATCAGACTACTATTACGACCTGGTGAGACAGTAGAAACCCAGTTCAGTTCTGTCTTGCTGCCTTCAAAAAACAATTCTTCCCTGGCGAGACTTTGTTCCTTGAAGCGATAGGCAAATGTGCCAAGAATGGCTTTTTCCAGTTGCAGTAATAATAGTGACTCATCAATTTTTTGATCCAGTCTTTTCCCCTGTTTTTCAAAGTCATGGGAGATTTGTCTTAAACCAACGACAAGAACAGTCATCAGTACAGCACTGAGGCTTATAGCAATAAGCAGTTCCAGTAAAGTAAAACCTTTTGCTTGCTTTACAACAAAAGAAGAATGATAATTTTTGCCCATAATCAATGTCAGCTCATAGCTATTACCGGGATACATTACTTTCTTTTAACCGAACACTACTGAGAATTACTTCATTTTTCTGATTCACAATATCAAACGATTCAAGAGAAAAGTTTAAAGGTCTGGATTGTGTCTCCGGCTTTTTTAGTACTGACCTATTATCAATAGAGTAGTCTGAACGGTGGGATAATTCGTTCATGTAAGCATCCAGCTGACGAGTATTTATCCAGGCCGCATTAAAATAGGCTCGTTGATTAATGTTTTTTTGCAAATTCATTTGTGCCCTGAAACTCAGGCGCTTACTCTGACTTTGTAAAGCAAATAGATTACCCAGTACCAGTGCTGTCAGAGTAATAGCAATCAGTACTTCAAGCAGTGTAAAGCCCCGTTGTTTGCCCGTAGAACTAGCTGTCTGAATCATTGCTTGTTTCTTTTACCGTCACCTTACCGGTGATGCCATCAATGAACAGCCGGGCAATATAAATCCCATGCTGAAGTCTTATGGTCCCCCCCGTCGCACCGCCTTGAGGAAAATACTTAATTTTAAAAACTTTGTTACGGAGTTTTTGTGTACCTGACTGCCACTGAACATCTGCGCCCTGACTGGCCCAGTCCCCTTTTTTCATTTTGTTAGTACTCTCTTTGTTAGTACTCTCATGGTTCGAATTATTTTCAGCAAAAGGGAACAGAGTCATCTCAAAAGGTCGATTCAATACGACCGCACTGCGACGATTATAATTCAGAGCTGCTGTCAGAGTTCGTAATTGGGCACGATATAATTTACCATCACTGCTGCCTATACGAGGAATGATCACTGCGCTGGCAATAGCGATTATAGCCATAACAATCATCAGCTCCATCAGGGTAAAGCCGTTTGAATGCTTAACCATTATTCCCAATTGGTGATATCTTTATCATCTTCCTCACCACCTTCCTGACCATCCGCCCCCATAGAGTACAAGTCATATTCTTTGTTATATTTACCAGGTCTAACATATTGATAATCATTTTCCCAGGGATCTTTGGGAATTTTTTTCATATAAGGGCCATCCCAGGCTGACTTGCCAGTCGAATCTTGCACCAGTTCACTCAGTTCTTTAGGAAATTTCCTCATATCCAACCGGTAAGAATCCAGTGCCGACTCAATATTTTTTATTTGTGTTGCCGTCACATCACGCTTGGCACCACTTAACTTATTCCATAATGTCGGTCCCACCAGCCCGGCAAGTAACGCCAGGATGGCCATTACAATAAGTAATTCAATCAGAGTAAAGCCTTTTTGTTGGTTTATCATTTTCTTTTCCGTTTCTTGAGTTTATCATCACTCAATTGCTCATCAAGATATTCGGCTGCCGCATAATATCGATTCTTAAAGGCATGATTAAAATCATCATAATCACCTTCAGGATTAACTATTCGAGTTGAAATAATTAAAATAAGTTCACGACGTTCGATCTGTGTACTCTGTGTTTTAAATAAAGTTCCCATGAGAGGCACATCTTTCAACACCGGCACACCTGATTCACCATCCACTTCGACTGTCTCGATCAAACCACCTAAAATAATCGTTTCTCCATCTTTTACCACCACCGTAGTATGAATTTCCTGATTGGTAAAAGTCGGGTTCAGGCCAACATCACCACCTTCTGTTTGACCCTCAATGGCAGACAATCCCTGCTTAATCACCATACTGACAATACCATCTTCATTAATTTTCGGTGTGACAGTCAATTCAACACCTGTTTTTCGATAAGCAATTTGCTGGGTGACATTGAACTCGTCAGAGTTCGTATTGGTTGTGTTAGACGTTTCAACCGGAACCTCCTTACCCACATTGATGACACCTTCCTGATTATTGGTAATCAATAAAGAGGGTCTGGAAAGAATATTAACATCACTTTCCTTGGCAAGCGCATTTAATGTAATTCGCCAGTCACTCGTCAGCCGATTGACAATAAGTCCAAACGGCTCTCCACCCAGAGAATTTCGTGACTGACCAAAATTGGTTTGAATAAGTGTACCTGAGCTGCCGAAATATGCCCAGTCAATACCAAAAGACTGTGAATCTGACAAGGTAACCTGAGCAATAACCACATTGATAAGTACTTCCAGTGGAATCACGTCAAGTACTCGGATTGTTTGCAGCAGCTGTTTATAATCCTTGGCTGTAGTACGAACCAGCAAGGCATTGCTGTCTTCATCGGCGACAATGGTCACATTGATATTCGCAGAGGCCATTACATCATCTTTTGCACTCTTTCGGATCTCTTCTTTAACGGGTTTAGTTCTCGCGTCAACGGATAACGACTCTTTGCTGACGGTTTTAAATTCATTGGGATTATCTACTTCTTCCTTTTTTTCTTTTCTGACGCTTTTATCTTCTTGCTGAAAAATAGCATTCAGGGTTCCTGCCAGAGCAGTACATTGCAGACTTTTACATTTATAAACAAAAATCTGTTCCTCCAGAGCTTCATCGGCACCAGCATCCAGAATATCCACCCAGCGACTGACTTGTCTAAAACCACGTCCGGGTGGTGCAACCACCAGCAATGCATTGATCCGTTCAAGTCCCATAACCTGATAGGCCGGTTTTTCACCTTCAATCAGCTTGAGGATATCATTTAGCTCCTGGGCAACGTTTTTCGCTTCCGCTTCCCTGATTTTGTACAAATGAATGCCACGGTGTTTAAACGGGTCAGAATCAATCAGAGACAACAAACCATTAATACGCTTGAGTTGTTCACGATTATCAACAATCAATAAAGTATTTAAATTAGGCACCTGTACAACTCGGCCCTTAGTGCTGATAACTGGTTTTAAAACCGTTAGTGCAGCATCAATAGAAATATGCTTTAAGGGCGTTACTTGCATGACCAAAGAGGCTTCCGTGGAATCCAGAATGGCAGAGCTGCCAATGGCCGAAGGTAAAAGTTGTGAGGTTTTTTTGGCGTAATAAATCCCATTGCGTTGTTCCATAACGATACCGGACTCAGTGAGTAACATTTGCAGCAATGGCAGAAGATCATCCTGGGTTAAAGCCGAGTTAGGGGCTGTACGCATCGTAACACTGCCGCTAATACTGGGGTCGATAATAATAGCCATATTCAGGGAATCAGCAAACTCTTCCAGGATCTGGCGTATTTCTACTTGCTCATAATCCAGTTTTAGCGGTATTAATTTCTTGTTATCTGAGTCCATTTTCAAATTAGGCGCCACGGTTTGCTGATATTTCATTTGCGGCATGGAACCGTTGCTGCTTAGCTTCTGGGCATGAGCTTTCAGACGTTTTTTTGTGGCTTCAGACATGGGAGGACGGGATTGACTATAATCCGCCTGGAACGTATTAGAAGATTTGCCTGATTCTTGCTTCAACACCTGATTCTGATTGCTCGTTTTTTGCTCTATCGGCTCATGAGCCGATTTCGTTTCTACTGATTCAGCTTGTTTATCATTTGATGTTCGAGTTGACCCATCTTGTTCAGAAATCGTTTGACAGGCCGCTAAAAAAAACACCGCCAGTAATACGCTATACTTTGTGTAGCGGCAAGTATACCCTGCAGCCCAATTTTCAGTTTGCCTGACTGAATGACTCTTTTTATTATTTTTCACAGTGTCAATCACTCTTTTTTCCCTCTACATTCTCACATCATTGATACTGAATACCGCTAATAACATGGTAATTACAATTCCGCCAACCATAATCCCTAAAAACAGGATTAATAAAGGTTCCAGTAACGCAACCAACGTTGCAATCAGGTTTTTAACATAGCCGTCAAAGGTCGTCGCCAACTGATTCAGAATACCGGCTGTTCGGCCTGACTCTTCTCCCACACTTATTAGTTTATATAATAGTACAGGAAACGTTTTTCTGTTATCCAGAGCCTTCCCCAAAGCAACACCTGACTGAACTTCCACTTCCACTTTCATTAATTCATCCGTCAGTTGGGTGTTTTCAATCACCCCTCGTGTGATTTGCAACGCACGCAACAAAGGAATTCCTGCGGACAACAACGCTCCCAGAGTTCGAGAGAAGTTTGCCGTATCCTTATACAGTAGCAGTTTACCCAGAATGGGCATTTTTAACAAAAAACCATCACGCTGCTGTTTTTTTTCTTTGCTGTTACCCCACCATTTCCAGAAGAAATAAAATCCAAAAGGTATCAGGAGCAATGTCCATCCCCAGGACTGTATCCATTCACTCAATGCCAGCAAAAAAGCGGCAGAAGGCGGAATTCGGGTTCCTGCATCTTCAAACAGAGTAGCAAACTGAGGTACAACAAAAGCCAGCATAATAATTACTGACAAAATACCCACGATAAATAACACCGCCGGATAGATCATTGCCGCAATTATGAAACGCCGGTTTTTTTCAGCATCAGTCATAAAACTTTCTAACGAGGGCAAAAGCTGATGGAGGATCCCAGCTTCCTCTCCCGCTCTGATAATACTGACATACATATTTGAAAATACATTTTTTCTGGCTTCCATTGCCTGAGCCAGTGTTTTACCTTCTTTTACATCGCGTCGAATGGCTTCGATGAGCTGCCTGGTTGAGGCAGATTCCGAAATATCCTCCAGCAAAAGCAATGCTTTATCGATAGGCATCCGGGCATCCATCAGGGTCGTCAGTCCCTGGGTAAAATCAATCAACTCAGCGCTTGGTATGCCTTTTCTCTGAGTCTTTTGCTGAGACTGATTAGCTGATAATGCGATTTTGATGGGGATCAGCTTTTTAGCTTTCAGGACATTAACGACCTCCTGCTCACTTTCCGCACTGAGCTGTCCTTTTTCCAATACACCCTGGCTATTGTTGGCCTGATAGTCATAATAATTGAGACTCATACTGCTTTAGTTACCCTGACGACTTCTTCCACTGTGGTTAAACCATGAGCCAGTTTGTTCAAAGCATCCTGCCTCAATGTCAGCATACCTTGCTCAACTGCTTTTAGGCGAATGATGTTGGCATCGACTCCGGTGTTAATCAGGTGCCGAATCTCATCACTAATGATCAATAATTCATAAAGTCCAATACGCCCACGATATCCTGTCCCTACACAATGGTTACAACCTTCTCCTCGATGAACAACAAAAATCTCCTCTGGTAAAATTTCCAGTAGTTTTGCTTCAATCGCAGTCATTGTATGTTCGCTGCAGCAGTCCGGACAAACTTTTCGTACTAGTCGCTGAGCCTGAATCGCCAATAAACTGGAACTAATTAAATAGGGCTCAACGCCCATGTCCTGTAAACGGCTGATGGAACCCGCTGCATCATTGGTGTGTAGAGTTGAAAATACTAAATGGCCGGTGAGTGCGGATTCAATAGCAATAGAAGCCGTTTCATGATCACGTATTTCACCAATCATGATCACATCCGGGTCCTGACGAACAATAGAACGCAGCCCAGAGGCAAAACTTAGACCGATTTTACTATTGACCTGTATTTGTGTGATCCCGTCCAGTTTATATTCCACGGGATCTTCTACAGTGATCATTTTTTGTTGTTTGGTGCTAATTTTCTCCAGTGTGGCATACAGAGTTGTGGTTTTACCGCTTCCGGTTGGCCCGGTCACCAGAATCATGCCGTGAGGCTGCTTAATCAATTTCTGCCAGTTTTCCAATACATGAGACGGCATCCCCAGTTGTTCAAGTTTTACCAGAATATCACTGTGATCAAGAATACGTAAGACCACTGACTCACCAAGAACACCCGGCAGTGTCGATACTCGCATATCAATTTTTTTCTGCCCGAGACTGTAGTCAATTCGGCCATCCTGAGGCAATCTTTTTTCACCGATATCTAGCTTTGCCATTAATTTCAGCCGTGAAGTTATAGGGAGCTGAGCTCTCACAGACAAGGTTTCTATCTGCTGCATGATCCCGTCAACACGGCAACGTACATTAAAACTATGTTCTTCTGGTTCAAAGTGAATATCACTGGCATTTAAGTCAAGCACCCGCTCAAACAAATGGTTGACAAGACGAATTACCGGGGCGTCTGATGAAAGATCTTGCAGATCGTCTTCACTAAAATTAACTTCATCTTCCTGCTCTTCACCCATATCAGGTGCTAACTCAGCACGCCAATATTTTATTAATCTGGAAACATTTTCTTCTTTTTCTAGAGCAAATTCAATCTCCTGCCCCATGGTATAACGGATCTTTGTTCTTAATTCAGCATCTGGGGAATCAATATACATTAGTCTTCCAGACTGAAAAAAATCCTTATCCGGTGCTAACCTGGCTGGAACAAGTAAAGCTGAGAAAATATTTAAATCCAGTTCCATCAGTAATCTCTTCTCTATTTTGCAACTGAATGACTAAATCCAACCACTTTAATCGTGCAGCTCAGGACTTCTCGGAATGAGCGCATCTGAACATCGGTCACAATCAGGGTTAACTTTGATTGTTTAATCATTTCCAATAATGCCATTAAGTTTTTGGTTGGAGCCTTAAAAATCATGGTTTGACTAATCAATAACCAACCATCAGTTTGTATTAAATCAGGAAGACTCATAGAGTCTACTTTAATACCGCTTTGCCTTGCCAGCATCTTGAGTTTTTCCTGAACACGGGCAGCAATGAGTTCCGGAGACTGTCCGGCAAAAAGTTGCTTTAATAATTGTTGTTCCTTTTTATTAATTTTTTCAAATTCTGTTCGCCAATACTCTTCACGAGCCTGAAGCTTTTTAAGACGATTTATTTTTTCCTTTGCTTCCTCTACTGACGCAATACCAGACTGATACGATTTAGAGACAAAAGGAATTCCCCGTATAACCACGCCTACAGCCAGAATCACCAGAAAGATCCATAATAAATTTTTTTCTTTTTTAATCATTCAGTTTAGTCCTGCGCTATTAATACACATAAGTTAATTCACAGGAAAATATTTTTCTTGGTAGGCTTCCATATTAATACTATTTAAGTGAAAGGAAATACCAAAATGTTCACTACTTTTGCCTCTCTCTGTTTGGGTTCTCTGGTTAAAAGCCGCCAGTTCAAATTCCGGCTGCCGTGATATCACCTCCAGAATTTCGGTAGGATTCGGGCTATAACCATCAATTTCAACTACACCATTTTTTATTTCAAAGCCTTTTATCCAGCTGTTTTTAGGAATAATAGTATTGAGTTTTTTTATCACAGCTATAACATCAGTCCGTGGATATTCTATAAACAAAGCCCAGTTATCTTCAAATTGGTTCACTGTGCGACGCATTTTCCTCACTTCAGAAGTCTTTTCTTTAAAATCCTGGTGCTGTTGTTCCCATTGGGCATTACGTATTGAATTTATTATAAAAGGGGTTGTTAGCAAAAAAGCAGCAATGGCAGCGGCGATGAACGCAAGGCGGCCTTTTTTAAGTCGACTGCGTTGTTTTAAATTCAGCCGAGCGGCTTCAGGAAAAAAAGTATAGCGAAGTTGATCCAGATGGCTTCGATCAATTTGCTGCCAAAAGGGGAATGCTTCAACCGATGTCATATTATCCAGAGGCTCGGCTTTCTGTTCCCACTGATGAAAGTATGCCTCGTCTTTCATATCATTACTATTGATACTATACCATTGAACCAGACTTTGATTTTCCAGAGCAAAATACAATATACCATTTTCATCAAGTTCTCTGAACTGACGAATCTGATTTTTTGCAGAATTCACATTTCTTATCAGGAAAGCAAGGACAACCCTGGGTATTATGGCTGTCAGCTCAATATTCTGACGTTTAAAGGCAGCGAAAAGCATTTCTGTTCTGAGCTGATCCAGCCATAAGGCGATATTCTTTTTCCTTGACTCATTATGATTCACTGCCAGCATTAATTTACCAGGATAGGCCGGCATCAGTTCACCAATTTGGTAACCCAGTGCAGACGAAATGTTCTGAGCAGCCACTTCCGGCAACTCATATTTTGTTGCAACGAATTCTATATTCGGTAAATAAAGAGCTGCATGCAGAATTTGTTTATTTTTAGTCCCTTTTAAAATGATCTCGCCCGCAGCAGAGGCAATAGTATCTGCACTCATATCGTTCAGGACAGTGGTTTGCCCGGTATCCAGATTAATCAGTTCGTGATCCCATATCAAAAAATGAGTATCTACTTTTTTCAAAAGTTCCTGGTTTTCATCTGTCTTGATAAATGAGGAAACTGAAAAGACAACCTTATATTTTAGTCGGTTGAAAAAAAGGAGAAAGTTCTTAAGCAATTTTATTAATTCCACTTTTATTAATATTAATCCCGGTAGTATGTCTTATCCATTTTCCATGCAATCCGACAGACTTCTTTTTTTTGAGTTTTATACTTAAAACAACATTAAGCTGCTCAATTAATAAAATTTACTACAGAACCATCTTGTCAGCTTATTATATTATTCTCTATTGCGTATGTGGTTAGTGACGATGCATTATGCAGATCCAATTTTTTCATAAGATTGGAACGGTGTTTTTCGACAGTTTTTACACTAACGGATAATGTATCTGCTATTTCCCTATTTTTACAACCTTCAGCAATTAATTTTATTACTTGTCGTTCTCTTTCTGTAAGTGTATCCCAAGTACGTAAACTAGGTAAATCAGCACCTTTATCAAGGTAACCACTTACAACCCTATTGGTTACCCCTGGGCTCAGATATACATTGCCCTTAATTACGCTCATAATCGCCGTTAGCAATTGCAGATGTGTGTCATCTTTTAGCATATAACCATCGGCTTTAGCATCCAGTGCTGCTCTGACATAGTCATGAGATTTATGTACGGTTAAGGCAATAATTTTTATCTCCGGCTCACGTCGTTTGATCAAACTAATGGCTTCTGTCCCATTCAGCTGCGGCATGGATAAATCCATTAGAACAAGTTGAGGCTTTAATTTACAGATTTTCTGAACTGCCTCATGACCATTTTCTGCTTCACCAACAATTTCTATATCCGGGTTTGAAACCAGTAGGGCACGCAAGCCTTCTCTAAGTATTGCATGATCTTCAGCAATAAATATACGAATTGGATTCATCCCTCCTTTCCCCCTGTCATTTTTATTAATCTTTACTACTATTATCTCTACCATATAGATAAAATAGATTGATAAAAAATTACTATACCCAAATTAGTATAGACCAATTTTTTTATTTATCATAATAATCCGTTTATGACCCGGAGCGAGCACGCTTAATTTATTTTCACAAGAGCCGATGCATTTGCTCTATTACTGTTATTTGAACAGGAATAAATCATATCAGAGAAAAAATAAGTAATGATGCTGATCGTTAGCTTTCTCGTTCTAAGAAGCCAAATGAAAATGAACACAGTTTAGTAAGTTTAAAGGTTCTTAGAAGCAGTTTAAATCGAATGAAATTAGCATTAAGACTGTCAGAATATTTTACACTATTGAATATGTTTGTTATGGACTTGTATTAATATTTTTATTAACTAATTGTATATAATTGATATTTGTGATAATGGCATATATAGTGCTAAAAAAAGATAATCATTATTTTATGGAATGAAGTGCCTTAGCATTTACCATCAGTATGGCGTCTAAATAATTCAGTTAATTATAAAAAAGAAGCTTTAGAACTTATTCGTTAATATTTCATTCAACATCAATAATGACGCTTACTTTATATCATTTTTTTACTTACAAATAAGTAAAACGGGGAGGGGGAATATGGGGATTACTCAAATTGTAAGTGAGTATAAGGATTATGCTGGTGGCCTGGAAAATTTTGCAGGCTGCACTAATCATTGTACTGATGCAGATATGAATTATGCTGCTGGCCTGGAAAATTTTTCAAGCTGCGCTAATCATTGTGCTGATGCAGATATGTTATTACAACGCTTTTTTGACATACTCACTAAAACTCAAAAAAAGAGTAAATATCTTGTCATAAGATTTGATGAAATTAATCCTGTTTCTCATTTAATCGTTTCCAGGGGATTTGATGACTCACAATCCCGGCAAATTACCCAGCATTTTGATTCATGGAGTAAGCAACTAGAAAATCTTCCTCAGGAACTTGATGCTTTTCCGGAAATGTTTTCTCGTGTCTTAGGTCTTCATGCCCAATCCTATATTACTGCCGTCCGTCAGGGCGGTCAGATAGTTTTATTTGCTGGATGCGATAATCATAATATGCCATTCAATAAAAGCGATACTAATTTCTTTAAAGCTCTTGTTAATATATTAGAACTATCACTTCAAAGCATGAATATAAAAAAGAGTGCTTATGCTGAAGTTCAAAAAATCATTGATGCCAAGCAGCAATGGGAATCTACAGTTGATCTTTTGGATGTATTAATTTGTTTGCTGGACAAGAATGGAAGAGTATTTCGGGTAAATAAAACTCTGGAAAAATGGCATCTTGGCAGTGTGAAATGTATCAAGGGAGTTGATGTACATGATCTTTTACACCCTGATTGTAATGAGACCGCATGTAAATTTAAAGAAAATTGGCTAAACCTTTGGAATTCATCTGCACATGACGAGGTTATAACGCGTGAATTTTATGACAACTTAAATCAAGATGAGATCAGGATGACCTTGCTTAAGGGGAAAAATACCTATAATTGGTGTGACAATGATGATTTTTCGACTCTGATTGTTGAAGATACAAATGAAAGCAAAAGGGCATTAACTCTTTTGGAAGAGTATAGCGAAGAGTTGCATTCACAGGTTCAAAACCAGACTATAGAGATTGGCAAAATTAGCGCTAACTTGCAGAATAAGATCCATGAGCACCGGCAGGACAGAAAAATCCTGCAATTGACAGAAAAGAGGTTACTATCACTATCAGCTAAATTACTTACTGCACAGGAAAAAGAAAGAAAACGCATCGCAGCTGAATTACATGATGGTGTCGGCCAAAGCATTAGCGCCATCAAGTTCAATATTGAAAATATGCTGGCAACAAATGGCATAGAGGGTAAGGAGCATCACAATAGACAACATCTGGAAATGATTATCAGCCGCCTAAGAGATACTGTTGAAGAAGTTCGCCGTATCTCAATGGGACTCCACCCACCCATGATTGATGAATTGGGATTACTTATAACTATTCAGTGGCTATGTAGAACATTTCAGCAAGACTTCCCTGCAATAAAGCTTGAGCAGAAGCTGAATATTAATGAGGATAAAATATCTGAGATTCAAAAGGTTTCGATCTTTAGGATTTTTCAGGAAGCTTTGAACAATATTGTTAAATACTCACAGGCAGACAGAGTTACTTTAGAGGTAACAACCGAAGAAAATGCTATTAACCTTAGTATAGAAGATAATGGCATCGGTTTTCAGCCAGATGAAGATCAACTGTCTAATGGATTTGGTCTCTGCAGTATGAAAGAACGGGCAAAATTATCCGGTGGAATCTTATTTATTCATTCATTTCCGGGCAATGGAACCTTGATAAAAGCAGTTTGGACGTTGAGCTGTCTTGATTCTGTGACAAATAATTATAGTTAACAGAGCTTTTCTTACCCAAACCTCTTTTTCATCTCGCGTTGCTGCCAACGGAAGTAGGCGGATGGGATAACGAATATCGATAAGAGCTTGCTTTAGGCCGTACCCGCAATACTGTAGATCGGTACTACATAGTTCATAGAAAATAAGAGTTAAAGTGATGTAAATTGCCTTAAGATGCTTTGCATATCGATTTTTCTGGCAAAAAAAAACCTAAGCATAACTTTTCTTGAAAAAAGTCGTACTTAGGTTTTAGGTAACAAACTTAATCAGCTGAGCTGAAGCTCAGCCTGCTCTCAGTTAATTAAGTAATATTACGTGGTGCGAAGGACATGCCGCGGAAGTCTTTCTTGAACTCAGACTCACCGATCTTCTTGATTTTAGCCACACCCATTTTGTAATTGTAGTTACCTGAAATATTATCAGGAACACGAATTGTCAATGAGTTAGTAGGCTGTTTCATATCAAGGAAGTTACCATACATTGCACCCTTCTTGGTGGTCGGTGTAACGATAACAATTGCCGAGATAGACGCTTTATCAAGTTTGATATGGCCGTTCTTCATCAGTTCAGAGAACTGGAAGTCTTTACCATGAATACCCAGAAGTGTGTCTTTGAACACAGGCACGCGATCGGAGTACATCATGACCAGGTCACCTGACTCGATGCCACGTGCTTTGGCATCATCCGGGTGAAGTTCAACCCAGTTTCCAGGCCAACGCTGCATGATGTATTCACGACGTTCAACATCATCAAAACCGGACTGCCAGACTTCGTTAACACGACCATTGCTGACCCATAACTCATCTTTGTTAGGCGATAACCATTCCCACAGGTCGCCAAACAGGCTCCATGGGTGCTTCTGCAGATTAACTTTACCCGTTTGAGAGTTAAAGTGAGTCATCTTCTTGCCGTAGCGATTTTCTTTCGCCGGACCGTTAGAGAGTCCCATGGCTGTAAATTGCTTTTCACCGACAGTAGTGTCATGAAGACGCTTGGTGCCATACAACATACCTGTTTTGTAGTTGTACATAGTAGGACCCTGGATACCATCAGTACCCATCTCACGCATTTTCTGATGCAGAGTTTTGCCTTCAATATGCGCCGCAACTTTAACCATATGGAATGCTTTACGTCCCTTACGACTAAAGCGAGAAGCTTCTTCTGCCACTTCATTTGAGTTTTTCCAGTCAAAACCGTCAAAGCCCATCTTACGCGCCAGCAGAGAAATAATTTCCCAATCTGGTTTTGCTTCACCTGGTGCATCATTAAACGCCTGATACAAACGTAAGCGACGCTCACCATTAGCACGCATAAAGTCAACTTCACCCCATGTAGCAGCAGGGAAAACAATATCAGCAAACTTAGCACCAATGGGATCACGCAGATAGATATCCTGGTTGATAACAACCATACCACCGGAATCAGCACGCTTCTTCAACGTAGCAATGATTTCTGCTTTATTATTTGATTTAACCTGATTAGGATTCTTAACCACTAATTCTTCAAACTTAGCAGCCAGACCTTGTGACCCCGTCATAGACTGAATCCAGGTTGTACCAATAACATGGGCAAAACGGGTATGTCCTGAATACATCCATCTATCGGTATCCAGCGCCTGACGACGACGTCCCGGCACTTTCTGGGCAGACTTGTTGCGAGGATAACCACCGCCTTTCTGACC
>JAPVVU010000029.1 GCA_028571885.1 Gammaproteobacteria bacterium
AAGCGACGGAGTTATGGACTGATCAATCTTTGATTTTCAGATTGTAATCCATGAATTCTCTGATACTCGAAATGGCGGCTATACGCCCTTAGTGACTGAATAAGAAACTGCTAATTATGCGGCTTAAGGTCACAAGACCAATTAACAGATAAAACTAATTTTTTGAGATTCGGAAACATTTCTGGTACGTTCACGTCCCGTTGCTGCCATTTAGGTAAATTTATTTCTAAGGAATTGCCGCTCAATAAGCGGCAATTTCAAACCAATGAATATTCATATTTTTTACACTCTTCAAATAGTCTCAAGTGTACAATTAAAGGGCAATTGCTAGACGTTACGACATAATAGAAAGAAATTATCCCTGCACACTGCCTCTTGGCTGTTGTTAAATCTGGATTCCAATGTTAAATGGTTAAATTTTTAACACAAAAATTCAACAGACCATAGTATTACTTAAGTATTATTTTTTGATGTAGCTAATTTATGATTGAAAGCGCTAATCAACTTTTTATCTTCATGGGAAGAAATTATTTCATCCCATTCTTCCTCTTTATTCTGTGAAGCAAGTTCTCGAATCGTAGCGACTAAATCATTAATTTCAGCATACTGGGTATCAAATTTATTCTCGATGGAAGTTGAATCTCCTCCATTTCTATAACTTAGCTGTAACTCATCTTCTAATACATCATAAGCTTTTGTTGATTTTAAATATTTATCAAGGTGATTATGAACTTCTGCTTTTAAATTGGGCATAATAATTCTCATTTTTATAATTCTATAAATTATAAAATAAATATAGAAAAGACACTATATGAATAAGTGTTAATTGACAGCCACATACTGAACCAAGGCAGTTTACCACATCAACTTATTCATAACTGGTATTGGCTGCTTTATGGAAATTTAATTGAAATTATCCACCCATCCAACTACTGCAAAAGGTCAAAACCTACCAAATAGAGAAGTTGGTAAATATTAGTACCAATGGATTGTGATTGAACAAACTATTGTAGCAAAGAAAGAGTGGCCAAACTATGGTTCCATGACTACTAAACTGGCCTTATTATTTTACGAGTAAACCATTAACTCAAGGCTGATTAGCTCTATTCTTTCTTACTGTATTAACTATATCTAATCAAAATTGTGATTAATTTCTCATTTTTTTTACATTTTGTAATTCCAGTCCTACATACAAACCCTTTTTCATCATCAATAGTTATCATTGAAGATAAGTAATCTTTGTTTCTAAAGAAATAACCTTACTCATCCAACTAATGTTCTGGAATGATGACGCATGACTTTATTAAATAATAAGTTCAATACTGATCACTTTATTTCTGTCACCGAACCGTTGTTTTATTTTGGTTTAGACAAAAGTATGCCTATTACAAACAGCTTAAATCCTACGCATATTAAAAATTTTTTTGAATACAGTCTCAAACAAAATCCAAATAATTTATCCTGTCATTTGCAAAGAGTTAAGTTTGCACTACATAAAAAAAACCTCAATGAATTTTTTGCTGCTCTGTGTGATTTATTTATTATTTTAGGTCAGCAGGGACTTTCTCTTCGTCAGCGACTGTTCAGTTATGCGCAACAAAAACTGCCTCAGGAGCAGGTTGATTTTTTAGCGACTCATTTAGCAGATAAGAACATGAGTAATGATTTAGATTTTTTACCAGAACATTGTTTTTTCAAAAATGAAGCCATTGAACTGCTTACTGTCACCTCCCAGGCAGATGAAAAAAAGCAAACAACTGAAGATACTTTACATACCATTGAATCCTATATTGAAAACAGCCAGTTTGATGCCGCAGAGGATTATCTTCTTAAACACCTGAAAAATGAACCAGAAAATGAGCTCTTAACTATAAAGCTGATTAATCTCTATAAAGCACTCAATTATACCGATGAATTTAATAAGGCTTATGAACAATTTGCCAATTGTTTATTAACATCGCGTTATTGGGATGAAGCAAATCAATATTTTTTAGAAAAGCATAAATAATGAGTAAACAATTACTAACCGGTGAAACAATAACAATTTCTTTTCTTGGTGTTGATAAACGCTCTATATCTGCTTATGAGTTTTTTTTCAATAGCATTAAACAGATTCCATGTAAACTGGTGGACGATATCAATCAATCACAACTATGTCTGGTTGACAAGGATGCGTATAACATACAGGAAAAGTATAAAAAATTCAGGCAGGACTATCCGGATAAATTGATTCTAATACTGTCTCTGGAAGAACATTCCTGCAAGGACGGCAAGGAATTTTTTCTAAAAAAACCTGTTAAAAAGGATGCACTGCAGGCATCACTCATTCAAATTTATAATTTACTGTTGGGTAAAACAGTTATTACCACTCCCAGCAGTAACACCTTGGAAAAAACATCAGACTTAAATAACAGCGAGAAATTAGCACAAAAAACCAACATTAACAGACAAAATGAACAGCCTGAAGATAATACTGTTGTATCAATAAAAACACCTGCCAAAGAAAAGCCTAAAGCTATTACAGCAAAAGCAGGGCAATTACTTAAAGTGGTGAATGAAAAGGATTTTGTTGGTGAACAGGCTGATATTGATATCAATGATCCAGCACAACTGGATAAAATATTTTATCAACCAGATAAAGTTTTACAGACCATTATTGAAAAAATCTGTATTAAATCCAGACAAACTGAAGCTATTATACAGGCCGATATTTTTAATTATATTTTTTATTTTGATTATCAGGAACAAATGGTATACAGCACTGTAGGTCCCGGCATTATTCGTCCTCTCTGTCTCCTTCCTCATGATAATAAGATCTCATACAAAGTTAAAGATCCTGCTTTTCGTGCTCAATTGCATGAAATAATTCAGGCCAATAAAAATAACAAAGTGACGAAAACTATGGAAAGACAAAGCTGGAATATGGAGTCCTTTATGTGGCTTATTACACTTTGGAGCTCACGAGGTCGACTTCCAAAAGGGACAAGCTTAACTGAGCCAGTTTATCTGATGCAATGGCCCAATCTTACACGATTAGCGCCAATACCTCATGCTGTTCGTATTGCAGCCCTGCTCTATAAACAACCTCGTACTTTGCCGGATATAGCTCAACAACTGGGTATCGAGCAGCGTTATGTGTTTGCTTTTTATAGTGCTTGTAAATCAATTGGTCTGTCTAATGTATCCCGACGTGAGGTTGATAAGATATTCATCGCGGAAAAACCAGCCCGACATAAAAATCAATCGATTCTATTAAAGCTATTAGGGCAATTAGTGCGCTTTAAAGATAAATCTAAGATGAATGAAACAGCCTGACTCTTTTAAATTTTTAGTAAGTTATCTCAATTATTAGATACCAGGAATACATTTTATGATGATCTCATGGTAATGATGGAACTTTAGAATAATAAGTATATTGCTGTATCCAAACAAATTAAAGGACCGTTATTTTACATTGTTTTCATTATTTAGGTTTAATCCTATAGACAAAAACATTTTCCTCTACGATAGTTACTATTTATTATGACTCAGCTCAATATAACCATTTTTTCTGTAACCGAGCCTTTTTGGTTTTAAAAATTTATGTCCGATGAAACAATAACAATTGCTTTTCTTGGTGTTGATAAACGCTCTATGTCTGCTTATGAGTTTTTTTTCAACAGCATTAAACAGATTCCATGTGAGCTGACAGATGATATCAGTCAATCACAAATATGTCTGATTGATAAAGATGCCTATAATATTCAGGAACAGTATGAGCAATTTAAACAGGATTACCCTGAAAAATTTATTTTAGTCCTGTCGCTGGATGATTATTCCTGCTCAAATGATAAGGAGTTTTTTCTTAAAAAACCCGTTAAAAGGGATGCACTACAAGCAACACTCAATCAAATTTATGATTTAATGTCTGGCAAATCAATTAATATAATTCCCACGCTAAATAAGACGCCAGAACAAAAATCTGCTATCACTATTAATGATGAAGCAACTACTATAAATGATGAAGCAACGCAGAAAGTTAAAATTAATGTAGAAAACAATCAGCTTAAATTTGATGTTATACACGATCAAACTATGCATGAAACTATCGATGAAATTAATAACAGCATTACTACAATAAAACAAAAGCGTAAAGCAGTAACCGCAAAAGCAGGTAAGTTACTCAAAATTTCTGATGAAAAGGATTTTGTTGGTGTGCAAGCTGATATTGACATCAACGATCAGCAACAGCTAAAAAAAATCTTTTATGACCCCGGTAAATTTTTACAATCCATTATTGAAAAAATTATCATTAAATCCAGACAAACAGAATCCATTATTCAACTTAATGTGTTAAACCATGTTTTTTATTTTGACTACCAGGAACAAACAGTTTATAGCACAGTCGGTCCCGGCATTATTCGTCCTCTCTGCCTTATTCCTACTGACCATCAAACTTCATATAAGATTAAAGATCCTGCTTTTCGTGTCGAATTACATGAAATAATACAATCCAATAAAAATAAAAAAATTAAAAAAACGCGTGAAAAACAAAGCTGGAATATGGAGTCATTTATGTGGCTCATTACACTGTGGTCTGCCCGGGGCCGTCTGCCAAAAGGAACAAGTTTAACGGATCCGGTTTATCTGATGCAATGGCCTAATTTAACCCGTTTAGATTCTATACCTCATGCCGTTCGCATTGCGGCTTTACTCTATGAAAAACCTCATACTTTACCCGATACTGCACATCAACTGGGTATTGAACAACGTTATGTTTTTGCTTTTTATAGTGCGTGTAAAACAATTGGTCTGGCCAATATCTCTCATCGTCAGACTGATAATACATTTGCCCCGGAAATACCAGTGAGACATAAAAACAAATCGATTCTCTCAAAACTACTAGGTAAATTAGTTCGCTTTCGAGATAAATCTAAGATGACCGAAATAGCCTGACAATTTAAAAACGGATAGATTATGAATGAATTAAAAATAATTTTTGCCGGCCCTGTTGGCTCTGGAAAAACAACAGCAATTGCAACGCTCAGTGATGAAGCACCTGTTTGCACAAATCAAAGTGCATCTGATATGACTCGCGTCAGAAAATCAGAAACGACGGTTGCTATGGATTATGGAACAATGACGCTTGATGCCCAGGAAAAAATTCATCTCTACGGTACACCTGGTCAGGAAAGATTTAATTTCATGTGGGACATTTTAACCAGTAATGGGCTTGGTCTTGTTTTATTACTTGATAATACACGCAGAGATCCGTTAAATGATATGACTTTTTTCCTTGAATCATTTAAAGATTATATTAATGAAACAGCCGTTTCAATTGGTATTACCCAAACAGATATTGTGCCATTAGTGAAGATTGATCACTATCATAGAAAAATGAAAGAACTGGGTTTTAATGGTGCCATATTTGAAGTAGACGCACGAAGCTTTGATGATATGTCCCATCTTGTTCAGGCACTTTTATTTACTATTGATCCAGGCCTGGAGTCTCCTGCATGAATAAACAAGCAAATAATAAATATATTTTACCTTCTCCTGCCGGCGCTTATTATTGTATCAGCTCTAATGAGACAGAACCTGCTAAACACTTTTTGCAGCAATTAATGACTGTGAGTGAAACTTTACATTTTGACTCTGATACATTATCTCAACTATTTTCAGGCATGTCTGATATTCAGGATGATGTACTCTACCACGTTCAGAAGCTTAAGTTTCTGCAAGGATTTGATCAGAGCCAACAAATTCCTGAGGGAACAATTGAGGAATCTCTGCCGGATATTCTTAAATTACTTTCCAGTGATGGCAAAGCTCTGCTCGCCGACGGTCAGGGTTTTTATCTTTCAAGTGCAGGCTTTACACATGAAGCAGCTGAAGAGCTTTCAGCAATGAGTGGCGATGTGGTTTCTCTTTATTCCCGACACAAGGGTATTATTAAAGGTAATTTAAATATTAATTCCGGCGCTTTTGCCCTCGTTGATGCAGGGGGATATAGTCAGATTGGTTTCTGGCCTTTATACATCGGTGATGTATTATTTATGCTGGTAGTCTCAGGTGTACCACGCTTTGACCAGGCGGCCTTTGTGAGGCTAATCTGGATTTTGCATAAACGTTATTATACTTATAATTCATCTGCTGATTCTGATGCGTCATAATTTTTCTTTATTTAGTTTTTATTAATTGATCATCACAACCTAACAATAAGAGGAACTTACCATGAGAGAAGATATGTTATCTTCAATTTTGAATGAACTTAATGGCACTTCAGCTGATATCGAAGCTTCTGCCGTTATATCAACAGACGGTCTAATGATTGCGGCGGTGTTACCGCAAACTCTGGATGAAGACAGAGTGGGCGCCATGAGTGCAGCAATGTTATCACTGGGTGATCGCACTTCACAGGAACTTGCCAGGGGTGAACTCGAACAGGTTCTCATCAAAGGTCATGACGGCTTTGTTCTGATGACCCATGCCGGTGAAGAAGCAGTGGTGACTGTATTGGCAAAACCCAAAGCAAAACTGGGGCTTATTTTTCTTGACGTTAAACGTGCTGCAGACAGCATTACGAAGTTACTATAAGCCATTACCCTTATTTGTTCATCAATATATTCATTAATACCTTTATTAGTGCTTTTATCAGTATTGTGAATGCATTGCTTTAACATATCTTAAATTAATTATAGGTACTCATTATGCAAGACATGAAACCTGAAGATCTGGCCAGTGATAATTATCAGGATACCAGTCTTAAATACTTTGACGGCAGTGAACGACGCATTCTTTATACTGAGATTGAAACTGAGTTCCCTGATGGCTGCCTCATTGTTTCCCGTACTGATTTAGAGGGCAATATCACTCATGTAAACAAGTCTTTTGTGGTTATGTCCGGTTTTGAAGAAGATGAATTAATTGGCCAGCCTCACTGTATTTTAAGACATCCAGAAATGCCGCCTGCCGCTTTTTCTGATTTATGGAAAACTGTTTCAAGTCAGAAAAAATGGCATGGCTATGTCAAAAACTTGCGTAAAGATGGTGGTTTTTACTGGGTTTATGCCACAGTCATTCCAAATATTCGAAATGGTGAGATTATCAGTTATACCTCCGTCAGAAGAAAGCCTTCTGCCAAAAAAGTTGCCGAATGCATAGAACTTTATCCCACTCTTTTCTAATTTTAATATGAGTTGACAGACAATGCCTTATACTATGACCATCAGCCCCGATTTTAAACCTGACCTGATTTCCGGCTGGTATATTTTTAATACCTGGTTACAAAAAGCTCTTGGGGTAAACATCCACTTAGAATTAGTTAATAACTTTTCTGAACTCGGCAAGCTTATCGATTCAGATAAAGTCGATCTTATTTATGCCAATCCATTTGATATGAGCAAACTGATTAGAGAAAAATCTTTTTTACCTGTCACTAAACCAGTCGGTAAAGTAGATGAATCCGTTATTATTATTAAATCTGATAGTGATATTGAATCCGTGGAATCACTTAAGTCAGGCGTAAAAGTATCTATAACGGATGCACCTGATGTCAATATGGTTGGTGCTATTATGCTCGAATCAGCTGATATCTACGCCAATGATTTTGAAAAAATAAACTGCAGTAATAATATTACCATTGCAAAAAACGTAATAAACGGTGAAAGCGAAATTGGTTTTATGCTTGCTGATTCCTATGATGAGCTTTCTTCTTTGGTAAAGAAGCAGTTAAAGCTTCTAATAAGGAGTAAAATTGATTTACTGCATCACACTTTTTTAATCAGTCCCAGATTGTCTGAAATGTTTAAGTCCATACAGACTGCCTTAGTCGCATTAGATGGTGATGATAAAGGTAACAAACTGCTGAACAGCCTTGAATTAGAAAAATGGCTGGCAATGGAAACCGAAGAAGCTGAATTTATGATAGATCTCATCGATACACTTCAACCGGAATAATTATTCACGATACTCAATTCAATAGAGGAGTACATGATGTCATTCATTATGACCATCAGTCCAGATTTCAAGCCTGAACTAATTTCCGGCTGGTATATTTTTAATACCTGGCTGCAAAAAAAAATTGATACTCACATCCATATTAATATGGTGAATGATTTCAGCGAGTTATCAAAAGCCATTGATGCCGATTCCATTGATCTGATTTATGCTAATCCCTGTGACATTGCCAAATTAGTTCGGGAAAAATCATTTACCCCTATCGCCAAACCCGTAGGTAGTCATGATGAAACCGTTATTATCACTAATTGTGACAATCCAGTCACTGCTATTGAAGCACTTGAGAGTGGTTTAAAGATTGCTATGACCGATGTGCCTGATGTCAACACCATTGGTATGATTATGCTTGAACCTGCCGACATCACTCTTTCTGATGTAGAAGTCATTCAATGTAGTAACTATATTACCGTTGTAAAAAAAGTGATCAATGGTGAGGCTGATATAGGATTTCTATTGGCTGATGCCTATGGAGAATTTTCTAATTTGGTTAAAAGTAAAATTCAGCCAATTATCACCAGTAAAATTCATGTACTCCATCATGCACTTCTGGCAGGTCCTAATTTTGCAGACAAACAATCTCTCTTACAGGAAACAATACTGGCCATGCACAATGATAAATCAGGTGTGGGTATTTTAAAAAGTCTGGAGCTGGAAAAATGGGATTTAATGGATCACGATGAAGCTGAATTTCTCATCGATCTCATTGATACTCTATCACCTTAAAACTATTTTTTTCATTCAATGGTATAATTCGGGTACTGTAACAATTCCTGTTAATATAATGAACAAATAGAATACGGTATCCCCATGAAATTATTAATACGCAACCTTGCCCGTGACACCACTGAAGCTGATCTTCAGGATATGTTCGAAGGTTATGGCACCGTGCAGTCATGCAATCTGGTTTTAGATAAAGTCACTGGAAAATCTAAGGGTTTTGCCTTTGTCGAAATGCCCAAACTGGGTGCAGCAAAGGCGGCAATGAAAAACCTCAACGGTAAGCATGTAGATGGCAATGTTATTCGTGTTAAAAAAGCGGTAACTAAAGAGAAGGAGCCTTTATCTTCAGATAAAGAGTCCTCAGCTTTAGATAAAGAGTCATCAACTCCAGGAAATGAGTCTTCAACTCCAGAAAAAAAGCCTTCAACTCCAGAAAAAAAGCCTTCAGTTTCTCCCTATCGCAGAAATTAGGCATCACGATATTTAAGCTGCATGCCCTTTAAGAAATTTCGTAAAATCTGATCTTTACACTCCCGGTAGTGTTTATGATTGGCTTTACGAAAGAATGCACTTAATTCATGCTTGCTCATTTGAAATCCTGCCATTGCCATTATTTTCAAGACATCCTCTGCCTGCAGATTTAATGCAATTTTCAATTTCATGAAAATAATATTATTCGTCAGACGCTTTTCCGGCTCATGTTGCGGTCCCTCTTTTTTGCCTCGTTTATCATTAATAAAACCATTAAGAAAAGTTGCTAACTGAATATCGCTGAGCACTTGATAGGCCTCATCTTCTTCTTTTTTTAACCAGTTACTCGTCTGCTCTCGTGTCACCTTATGATCTGCCAGGGCAAAGATAGCAATCATTTTCGAATCACTAATATCAAAGGTATAGCGGATTCTGCGCAAAATATCATTATTTGTCATTGGTAAGCCTTTAGCCAAACTTTAAAGTTATTTAGAAGTCCTGATTCAATCAGTTTGATTTTTTAACAAATTTTGTCAATATGACTATCTGTTGTCCATTCACACGTCCTTCAATATGTTCAGGATTATCTGCAACCAGAGAAATACCACGTACAGCTGTACCACGCTTAGCAATAAAACTGGTTCCTTTTACATTTAAATCCTTAATAATGACCACCGTATCACCCGCTTCAAGGACAACACCATTACTATCTTTATGTTTGGGCATATCATCACTCGATTGATCTTCGCCTGTTGCCTGTGCCCACTGAAGTGTTACTTCATCAAGATATAACATATCAAGCAAATCCTGAGGCCAGCCTTCAGCCCTAAGACGAGTCAGCATACGCCATGCCATTACTTGTACAACCGGAACCTGACTCCACATACTATCATTCAGGCAGCGCCAGTGATTGCTATCCATTTTATCGGGGTTTTCAATCTGTTCCAGACAATTTTGGCATACCAGTATACTCTCATCAGCACTGCTTTGAGAGTTCGAATCGGAAGCCACTTCATAAGCAGTCAGATTTTCTGTCGCGCCACAGAGCTCACATGTTGAGCCGCTGCGTTCATGTAATATTTTATCTATAGTCATTCTTTATGTTCTGTTTATAACAAATATATTAACATTAGTATCGTTTGAGGACTTGTAACTATTCAGTTAGATAATACAAGTGACCATAGGGCTACAAATAGTTGTTTCCTCGTATTAAGCTGAATAGTTACGAGGATTTATAAGTTTGCCAATTCTTCTAATAAGCCTTCAACTAACTTAATACCTTTTTCATCCATATTCCTGGTCAATGTCTTCAGGTCGCGTTCGCCATTAATCATGGGTCGTATCATGCCTCCCAGATAACGAATATCACCGGGTGTTGAAGCCATTTGCTCAGCCATATCACCAAGCACGGAGAGTGCTTTAACATCACCTTTAGACGCTGCATCAATCATTTTTGCCAGTCCCGGCGCGGCAAATTTTGAGTCGGCCTGCTCTTCTATTTTAGGGAGTTGTGTTGCATCCTGCAGCCCCACTAATATGGCGAGAATAATTCCAGCGTCTTCTTCATCAAGACCGATTAATAATTTACTATTACGTGAACCTGCCAGTATTTTTCTAATTCGAGCAACTAAATCAACCCAGCCATTTTGTGTTGATGACTGTAATACTGGCTCCAATTGAGGCAATAAGGCTTTATTATGGCAGGCCATGACAACGGTATTAATAAGTTGTGCATGCACCTGTGCTATTTGTTTGGTTTTTTCGGGTAATTTAGCCATTACTGTTAACTGTTCATTCTTTAATAATAGAAAATTGATAATCAGAGAACTGATAATTGATAGTACAAAACATTAATTAAATATCTTTTTATCAGACCAGAGGATTTTATCCGTTCTACGGTCTTTTAGTTGTAATGAAAACACTTCATATTTTTCATTGCAAGAGTAGGCATCTGATTGTTGTTTTATTTCTTCAAATGCACCGCTTAAATGAAAATCACCTGATTCCATGTTGTTAACAACAATAAACAGGCCTGAACGTAAAATTCTATTTTTTATTGATGTATTGAGATTAGTCATATCGACATCGCTGTTGCTATGAGCGACAGGCGATAGAAACACCCTGATTCTGCTATTGGCTGTTTCGTTTTGTATATTTCTACTCTGTGTCATTGAATCTATCATTTTGCTTGCATAGAGCAAATAATCAATATCAGCTAATTCAAGACGTTCAATATCTTCATGACACGCTGCTTTTTCAGAGGCATCCTGCTCTGACACTTCATTTCCAGAAAGAATAGGAAAACGAGTCTGGCAGGCACTCAAAAACAATAGAATCAGTGAGGAAAAAATCAGTTTTTTCAAATTAATCACCTCAGATCAATAAATTCTTAATATCCTGAGTCTATTTTAAACCATTTCTGAGCTTGTGGCTGGATATTTATGACGATTAAGCGGGGAATAATGCTATTTAACAGGAATAAAGACTTTTTATCGTCGCCATAACACAATATCTTACTATTTTTGTAACTTAGAAGCGTATTATTTACAAAAAGCCTGTGGTTGCTTATTTTTCTGACTTTGATTGTCTGAACGAAGTATCTTTTCATAACAGAAAGCAAAGTCAGAAAAATGAGTGACCATAGGCTTAACATATGTTTAACATAGGTAATTAATAAATAAACGCTGAATAATTACCTATTTTTAAACTTGAACCCATCCCAAAGCGGTCATAGTACCAAGAGAAATAAGCATAAAGCCTGAGAGTTTTTCTAACTTTCTGCCCCACTGATTAAGATGCTCTTTGATTTGCTGACTAAAATAGGCAACTGCAAAAGCAAAAAATAAAGTAGGAATAACCACTGCACCTAAGCCAAACGCAATGCCCAGTCTGGCACCATCGAGAGGTGTCGCCATTGATGCTGCAACCGTAAGAATAGTGACCAGAGGAATACATGGATTGAGAGCCATGCCCGTACCCATTGAGAACAAGCTAAAGGTTAAATACAGTGTTGATTTTTTTTCCTGGTGATTATTATTTTTGGTAAAGGTAATTTTATGTTCATCCTGTTTCTCATTCATATGATTAGCAGCACAGCTTTTTGTTTTAGCAAAAGCCCCGAAGAGTAAATATAAGCCCACAAAGATCGTGGCAATACCAAGCACTTGTGCTGCAATCCCTTCTTCTACCCATTTTGTTGCAGCAAGACCAAAACTACCGGCAATTGTGCCTAATATCGTATACCCCGTTAAGCGGCCAAAAGAAAAAGGCACGATAGTCTTCCAGGATGTTCGTATAGTATTATTTTGCTGACCAAGAAAAACAGGGCCCAGATAAGGCAGGCAGGTAATATTGCAGGGACCGGCACCAAATGCAAGCCCCATTAACAACGCAGCAGAAAAACCCAGCGTTACATTATCCATTATTTATTTTTTCCAAATAAAGTTATTTTTTCCCATTTTGTCTGAGCTTTCTTACGCTTTTTAAAATAAGCCGGATCAGCAGATAAAATGGGGAAAAATGCGTATTTCATTTTCAATACATCTTTATCGGGACAAAATTCCACACAACGTCCACATAAAGTACAGTCCGGATAAATAACATCTTTATTTTCCATATCAGTATGAATTTCATGAATATCCATAGGACATGCTTTGGCACAAAGACCACATTTAACGCAGCGAGGTTTTGCTTCTTTAACAAGCCTGACCAGACCTATTTTTTTAAAGAGGGTATTGAGTGCCAGCATGGGACAGATTCGACAGAATGGCTGACGAACCATTAAGCCAATCGACATCATTAAACCAAATAAAAAGGTGGCCAGCACTGAGAGTATTAAATATCCGGTGTTGCTGGTATCAACGACAAGTTCTTTGGTATCGCCCGTTGCCAACGTTGTTAAAATCCGACTGGGACAGATACGACAGAAAGGATCACCTAATTCATGTCCAACAACACCAAAGCCCGCCAATAACGGAAAGACAAACAATAAAAATATCATCATCAGCCATTTAACAGGACGCGTCTTAGCTGTCACATTTTTACTCAATGTTTCCGTTTGTTGCAGACCCAGTTTCTGTCCAATAATATTTAAAATTTCCTGAAAGAAACCTAAGGGACAAATCCAGCCACAAAAAGCTTTACTCAATATGATTAAAAGAAAGGCAAAAGTACCGAGTGTAATTAACGTTGGTAAAAAAGCTTCTATTATTGAACCTCCCGATGAAAGTACAGGAGCAGCACGATGATCCATCTGGTGTTGAAATGAAACCAACGCACAGTGATCGGCAGTCTCCATATCATAGGCACAGGCAAGTGCTGGTAAACTATTACTGAATTTATCTGCCAAATAATAGCCGCCTAAGCCAATACCATAAACCATAACAATAAAGGCAATGATCTGAACCAGTCTTCTTATTATTGTTAAATTCATGATTGACTCCCGGTTGAATTTTTATTGGCCTGTTTCTTTTTTTGTTTTTGAGGATTGTTACGATTATGTCTTCTCATAACAACTATTCCTGAAATAAAACCGATTGATAATGCAAGAATACCACCTGAATTAGATTGCCAATGAGAGGGGTTAACCGAATAGGGTGCTGAGAAATTTGTTTTATAGGTTATATTGTCTGCAATATGAACGGTACGCAACAAAAAGTCTTGTGGCTTATTAGCTCTTCTTCCAGGTTTAATATCTTTAAAATCATCCGGTAAAATAAATGCCACTTTGCCGTTAATATCCGTTTTGGAATCCAGCTTAGTACCATTTGCGGTTTGTAAAATAACCCATGTATCCACCAGAGGTTTTTCATTAAACAAAATTTGAAAGATATGCCTATTATTTGTATAAAAACGCCAGTGTTCACGTATCATTGGTTCAGGGACAATTTCCAATGGTAACTTATGATTTTTAATTAAGTTTTCAGGACTATAACCAGAAGGTTTGCCACGCATATAGGCATATCTTAATGACGATTCATGTGTACTGTCAGTTTTCTTCTGCGCTACAAGTGCGTGATAATTATCCATACCTGTTTTAGGTAAAACATATTTATTGCTATTTTCCTGAGGAGCAAGCGGTATGACTTTCAGAGCAGGAGTCATATAGTTAACAGTTACATTCTTATTATCTTCAAGATAATATGCTTTTTCTCGTGATCGATTCTGTTGGTGCTCTTTATGTGCATCTACAGCTTTAAGTGGCTTTGGTTTAATAATTGATGGTTTTTCTCCAGGCTCTGAACTCCAGAGTAATTCTGCATAGGATAAATGGCTGCTGCCGAATACACCTAATGTAATAAGTAAAA
>JAPVVU010000030.1 GCA_028571885.1 Gammaproteobacteria bacterium
ACCTCAAAACGAATGCCGTCACTGACCATCCAGGTATAAACAGTTTCGTTATAAATCTGAGCACCGTCAAAAGCAAAATATTTAAAAACAAATACGGCCAGAATAAAAGAGATGCCGACACCGGCAATGGTTACAGTATGCGCAACTGCCCGACTGATATAGGCATTGAATACACCGGCAATAATGGAGCCGATAAGCGGCGCCAGAACTATGGCGAGATAAACTTGTGAGTCGCTATAATTTTCAAACACTGGATTAACCTTTCAATGTATCAAGATCTTCAACATTAATCGTGCGTTTATTTCTAAACAAGACGACTAAAATTGCTAAACCAATTGCAGCTTCTGCCGCAGCAACAGTAAGAATAAAGAAAACAAATACTTGACCTGCTGTATCATTCAAATAATAAGAGAAAGCAATAAAGTTTGTATTCACTGCTAAAAGCATTAATTCAACGCACATCAGGAGAATAATGATATTTTTACGGTTTATAAAAATGCCTGCAAGACTGATAGAAAAAATAATGGCACTAAGAACCAAAAAATGAGTTAAGGTCAGCATTATTTTCTCTCCTTTGGCTCTAACTTAACGACACGAAGACGATCTGTGCTCTTCACTGCAACCTGTTCTTCAACTTTCTGATGTCTGGTATTGGGGCGACGTCTAAGAGTCAGACTAATTGCGGCAATGATACCAACCAGAAGAATAACGGCAGCAATTTCAAAAGAAAAAACATATTCGGTATAAAGAACTTTACCTAATTCTGAAATATTGCTGTAATCCGCTGCATGACGTGCAGGTGGAACAAAATTATGGATATCAAACTGATTGCCGCCGACCACAAAGTAAATAGTACCAAACATGGCCAATGCGACTGCGACGGCTATGGGTAGGTTTTTCACAAAACCTGATTTCAATTCTGCAATATTGACGTCCAGCATCATGACGACAAATAAGAACAGCACCATAACAGCGCCCACATAAACAATAATCAAAATGACGGCTAAGAATTCTGCTTCTAATAGCAACCAGACTGCAGCTGCAGCAAAAAATGTCAGCACCAGAAAAAATGCGGCTCGAACTGGATTATGAACTGTTATCACCATTAAGGCAGACACTACCATAAAGGTTGAAAAAACATAAAAAAGGATTGTTTCCATAAACTATTCCACGTTGGGCAGGCTTGTACCTGACCTAATTCGTTGCTTATTATTCGTTGGGACTACTATATATAGCCCCCTCAATCCCCTTCTCACCAAAAGCAGGTGAAGAAGGAGAAGTTAAACTTATCGATAAGAGGCGTCTTGTGCTCTATCCGCAGCAATTTGCTCTTCGTATTTATCGCCGACCGCCAGTAATTTTTCTTTGGTCATATACAAATCACTTTTTTCTTCACCGTGGTATTCAAAAATACGTGTTTCCACAATTGAGTCCACAGGACAGGATTCTTCACAAAATCCACAAAAAATACATTTAGTCAGGTCAATATCATAGCTTTTTGTTCGTCGAGTACCATCTTCACGCTCTTCAGATTCAATGGTTATCGCCAGTGCAGGACAAATTGCTTCACATAATTTACAGGCAATGCAACGTTCTTCACCATTGGCATAACGACGTAATGCGTGCAATCCTCTAAAGCGAAATGACTGAGGTGTTTTTTCTTCCGGATATTGAACCGTTATTTTCTTTTTGAAAAAATAACGCCCTGTCACGCCCAAACCTTTAAAAAGTTCAGCTAAAAAGAGACTATTAAAAAATTGAGTCAAATGTTTCATCATTTACTCCTCACTAAAACCATAGCCACCAAATTATCTCCCGATATCTTTTTCAGCATTGTCTAACCCTTTGTGAACCAGGGTGCTAATTCCATGTAATACATAATACCGACCACATAAATCCAGACAATTGTGATGGGGATAAAGACCTTCCAACCTAAACGCATGATTTGATCATAGCGATAACGAGGGAAAGTTGCTCTGAACCAAAGGAATAGAAACATAAATATTGCTGTTTTACTGATTAACCAGATGATGCTTGAACCAGCGAGAAAGCTTGAGCCTAGCCCAAGGAAGCTGACATCTGCAAATGGTGATAACCAGCCCCCCATAAACATCAACGCAGCCAAAACAGAAATCAATATCATATTGGCATATTCAGCCAGGAAGAAAATCGCGAATAATATACCTGAATATTCCACATGGAAGCCGGCAACGATTTCTGATTCACCTTCAGCGACATCAAATGGCGCGCGATTTGTTTCTGCAACACCAGAAACAAAATAAATAACAAAAAGAGGTAATAGCGGCCACATGTACCATCCCAGAATACCACTACCACTTTGACCCATCACAATTTCACCAATATTAAGACTTCTAGCCGCCATTACGACGCCAACCAAAGCAAAACCCATGGCGATTTCATAAGAAACCACTTGTGCGGCCGTTCTCAGAGTACTCATAATTGCGTACTTGGAATTTGAAGCCCAACCGGCCAAAATCACACCATAGACGCCAATTGATGTCATCGCCAGTATATACAGTAACGCAACATTGATATCCGCCAGCACCATTTCAGCACCGAAAGGCACCACAGCCCATGCAGCCAGTGCAGTAGAAATCGCCAGAGTGGGTGCAATAATAAACAGTACCCTATTGGCACCTGAAGGAAAAATAATTTCCTTAAACATTAATTTCATTGCATCGGCAATCGGCTGCAGCCAACCTCTTGGGCCGACACGGTTGGGTCCAATACGCACTTGCATATAGCCGATAACTTTTCGCTCAATATATGTAAAATAAGCAACAGTTAATAATAACGGCACCAGGATAGCAACGATCTTGACGAGTATGTTTATAACTGGTATTTCGTATATGGATAAAATCAAGTCTAACAAAATTTGCTCCGCCTATTCAGCTTCGTTCGTAGTTACGCTTGCAGCAACTAGTTCAATTGTCTCAAATCCACCGCCTAAAGATGACGCTGCGGTAATACCTGCGGGTAAATAAACACAATTATCAGTAATTCTATCATCAATACTGATAATAATATCAGCAGTATTATCACCTTGCTTTGCTGTGACCTGCTGTGCATCTTCCAGTTTAAGTTTTTTCGCAAGCGCGGTGTTTATTTTGGCAAAATCAACCTGGGCATCTTGTGTTTTCTGCAAAGCAACAGAGCGACGAGTCACAGCATCAACACTGTAAATCGGCAATTCAGCAATTCTTTGAATACCTGAATACTGCGCACTGATATTTTCAGGACAAGCCCAGTCTAACTGGTTACTTGCTTTACTGCTTTCAATATGATCACTCTTCAGCCCAATATTGGCTTTGAATTCACTCATAACATCTTCTGAACTTTGATAATCAAAACCGTCAATATTAAACAAATTGCCCATAACACGTAACACTTTCCAGCCCGGCTTTGACAGCCCGGCGGCTTTACTCGCAGCCGAAAAGCGCTGCAAGGTACCGTCAACATTAATGAGTGTACCCGAAGCTTCAGTCACAGCGGCAACAGGCAATAGAACATCAGAATTCGCTTTCATCGCATCAGTGACATAGGATGTCATAGAAACAACAAAGTTTGCATTTGATAATGCTTTATTTGCCTGTACTGGATTTTCTAAATCATAATCCGCTTCAATACCATAAAGGATGTAGCCTTTAAGCTCTTCTGCAAACATGGCCTGCGTGTTAAGACCCTGCGTAACGTTGCCAAGAGCATCTTTATTAGGTAACAACCCTGATAAATAAGCACCACTGGTATTTGCACCTGGAGTCAAATAGCCCAGGGTTGAGTTTGTTGCTTCTGCAATAAAGGCTGCGAGCATGCGCATCGCTGCATAATGAGGCATGGACTGGGCAATAGTACCCAATATAACCACAGAATTTTCAGCATCAGATAATTGTTCAATACACTCTTTATGTGCATCCGTAACTTTGACTGATGCAATTAACGCCGTCAGACCTTCTGGTGCATCAGAACCTGATTTTTCAAGCGCTGCTTTAGCAAGCACTTTAAGTTCTTTAAACATCTGCTCAGGCGCAACAATAAATTCTTGAGCCACATCAAAATTAAAGTCATAACGAACGGGGTTTACAACTGAGATATTGGCATTTTTTAAATTTGCCTGTCTTAATTGATGTCCCATAATAGGTTGTTCCTTACGAACATTTGAAGCAATCAATAAAACAGCCTGCTGCTCAGCAATATCTGAAACTTTCATTCCCAGTCCGGGGAACAGAGGGTCAAGGTCTTGTCCACTGAAGTCTGTCTGGCGTAAACGATGGTCGATGTTATTGCTGCCAATACCACGCATCAACTTCTGTAGTAGATACATTTCTTCAGTGCTGACAGAGGGTGAGCAGACTGTGCCTATTTGATTACCATCATTAATGTCTTTCAGGCCATTAACAGCAAATTGTAAGGCATCATCCCAGCTGGCTTCTGTCCATTCACCATCTTTTTTGATCAATGGTTTGTTGAGACGCTGATCGCTTTGCAGGCCTTCAAAACTGTATCGATCACGATCCGATATCCATTGATCATTAATGGCCTCATTCTCACGAGCAATAACACGTTTGATTTGGCCATCTTTAGTTTGCACATTGCTGTTTGAACCAACACAATCATGTATTCCGATACTATTGTTGCTTACCAGTTCCCATACTCGGTAAGAATAACGGGAAACCTTTGATGTCAATGCGCCCACAGGACAGAGATCTATGATATTACCGGATAGTTCTGAATCAATACTTTTTTCTATGTATGTGCCGATTTCCATCCAGTCACCACGACCGGTTGCACCAAGCTCACGCATGCCGGCAATTTCCTGACCGAAACGTATGCATCGAGTACAGTGTATACAGCGGGTCAGTTCTGTCGAAATAAGCGGACCTATATCTTTATCTCTAACAACCCGTTTAATTTCAGTGTACTCAGAACTATCGCTGCCATAGCCGATGGAAAAATCCTGCAGTTCACATTCACCACCCTGATCACAAACGGGGCAATCAAGTGGATGGTTAATCAGTAAAAATTCCATGACTGCTTTTTGTGCCGCCAGGGCCTGGGTTGATTTTGTATAAACAATCATGCCGTCAGTTACGGGTGTTGCACAAGCAGGAATCGGTTTAGGTGCTTTCTCTACTTCAACCAGACACATACGACAATTGGCTGCAATTGACAGACTCTTATGATAACAAAAACGGGGTATGGTAATACCAGCCTTATCAGCTGCTTCGATAAGCATCTGACCCTGCTCGGCTTCAACCTGTGTACCGTTAATTGTAATAGTTACCATATTAAATACTCGTAAATCCGTCTCTTATCTCTTAATAAAAAGAAAGAGTTTAGTTAAATAATTAAAGAGTTAAAATTGCTTACCGGCTACCCGGCCCAACCATACATTTCTTATGATCAATGTGATACTGAAATTCATCACGATAATGTTTAAGAAAACCTTTAACAGGCATTGAAGCAGCTTCACCCAGGGCACAAATAGTACGTCCCATAATATTACCAGCGACTGTGTCTAATAAGTCAATATCTTCCTGTTTGCCATGACCGTGTTCAATTCGGTGCATTACTCGAGACAGCCAACCAGTACCTTCACGGCAAGGTGTACATTGTCCACAGGATTCTTCGTGATAAAAGTGTGATAATCTTGCCAGAGCATTGACCATACAAACCTTATCATCCAGTATTATCACAGCACCAGAACCCAGCATTGAACCAGCGTCACGGATACCATCATAATCCATAGAGACATCCATCATTTGCTCACCAGGAATCACTGGCGATGAACTGCCCCCAGGGATAACGGCTTTCAATTTGTAGCCATCTTTCATGCCGCCGCACATTGCCAGTAATTCTGAAAATGGAGTGCCCATATCTATTTCGTAATTACCTGGTTTATTAACATTACCAGACACCGAAAATATTTTTGTGCCGCCATTATTAGGCTTACCATGATCTAAAAACCACTGGCCGCCTTTTTCTACAATAACGGGAATTGAAGCTAATGTTTCAGTATTATTAATGGTTGTTGGTTTACCATAAAGTCCAAAGCTTGCCGGGAATGGAGGCTTAAAGCGCGGTTGACCTTTTTTGCCTTCAATCGATTCCAGTAAAGCAGTTTCTTCACCACAAATATAAGCACCACCACCCAGATGAGCATGTGCATCGAAGCTAAAGTCTGAGCCAAAAAGCTTTTTGCCTAAATAACCCGCTTCACGAGCTTCTTTTAAAGCATTGTCAAAACGTGAGTAAGGTTCCCAGAATTCACCACGAATGTAGTTATAACCTGTGTCTGCACCAATACAATAACCAGCGATTGCCATACCTTCAATTAATTGATGAGGGTTATAACGTAATATGTCACGATCTTTACAAGTACCTGGTTCACCTTCATCAGAATTACAAACAATATATTTTTGACCTTTAGATTGACGGGGCATAAAGCTCCATTTCAATCCAGTTGGGAATCCGGCACCACCACGCCCTCTTAGAGCTGATGTTTTTACTTCTTCAATAATATCTTCTGCAGGGATCTTCTCGGTCAGAATTTTTTTCAATGATTCATAACCACCAACACTAAGATATGACTCTAATGTCCATGGTTCATCAAGGTGTAATGTTCTAAAACAAACTTCGTTTGTCATTCGGTACTCCGCTTGGTACTTAAATCTTCAAGCTATAGCTTTATTTTGTTACTTCAGACCATCTAACTATTTCAGATTATCCAAAATGGTGTCAATTTTTTCGGCATCCAGGTTTTCGTAATAGTTTTCACCAATCTGCATCATCGGTGCACCAGAACAAGCGCCAAGACATTCAACTTCTTTCAGGGTAATACGATTATCTTCTGTCGTTTCACCCAGTTTAATCTTTAATTTTTCTTCCAGGTGCTCAACAATTTCACCTGAACCACAAACCATACAGGAGATATTGGTGCAGACACAAATTTTGTGTTTGCCCACTGGCTTATGTTCATACATGGAATAAAATGTGGCTACTTCGTAAACATGGATCTTATCCATGTCCAGATAGAGGGCAACAGCATCCATTAGTTCGGTGGTTAGCCAACCGCCATGTTGATCCTGAACAATACGCAGGGCAGCCATAACAGCAGACTGCTTCTGCTCCGCTGGAAATTTTGCTACCCAGTGATCAATTTCTTCTCGTGATGAAGCATTAATCAATTCGTTATTCGCCTCTTTCATTATCTGGGTCATTATCTGTCGATCTCCCCGAAAACAATATCCATTGTACCGATAACTGTAACAACATCCGCAAGCATATGACCTTCCGTCATAAAATTAATTGCTGCAAGATGCGCAAATCCTGGCGCTCTTATTTTTAAACGATAAGGCTTGTTTGCACCGTCTGACACAATATAAGTACCAAACTCACCTTTTGGATGTTCAATGGCACTATATGCCTCACCTTCAGGTACACAATAACCTTCTGTGAAATGTTTGAAGTGGTGAATCAAACCTTCCATATCATTTTTCATATCCATGCGCTCAGGCATAGTGATTTTATGATCTTCATGTAAAACCGGACCTGGATTAACCTGAAGCCAGTCAATACATTGACTGATAAGATGATTAGACTGACGCATTTCTTCAATCCGAACCAGATAGCGATCATAGCAATCACCATTTGTTCCGACCGGGATATCAAAGTCGAGTTTATCGTAAACCTCGTAAGGTTCCATCTTTCTCAAATCCCATGCAACACCTGAACCTCGCAACATAGGTCCGGTAAAACCTAAATCTTTTGCTTCATCAGCTGTTACGCAGCCAATATCAACTGTTCTCTGTTTCCAGATACGGTTGTTTGTTAAAAGGGTTTCGTACTCATCGACATAACCATCAAAACGTTCGGTGAAATCTTTTAAGAAATCCAGCAGTGAACCCTGACGATTTTTATTTTGTACATCCACTTCAGATTGAGAATGCCATTGTGACGCTTCATATTGCGGCATACTGTCGGGCAAATCACGATAAACGCCGCCAGGACGGTAGTAACTGGCATGCATACGAGCACCTGAAACAGCCTCATAGACATCCATCAAATCTTCTCTCTCACGAAAGCAATACAAGAACATGGTCATGGCACCCACATCCAGTGCATGGGTTCCAAGCCACATCAGGTGGTTCAGGATACGAGTCACTTCATCAAACATAACGCGAATATACTGCGCACGCTCAGGGACTTCAATTTCAAGCAGTTTTTCAATGGTCATGCAATAGGCATGTTCATTACACATCATAGACACATAGTCCAGACGATCCATATAGCCAATGCTTTGGTTATAAACACGACTTTCTGCTAACTTTTCAGTGCCGCGATGCAGCAAACCAACATGCGGATCAGCTCTTTGAATCACCTCACCATCAAGTTCTAATATCAGACGTAATACACCATGTGCTGCAGGGTGCTGTGGACCAAAATTAAGGGTGTAATTCTGAATTTCTGACATTAAGCTTTTTCTCCCTTCTGATCACTGCTGTCTTGCATGCGCTCAGCATAGCGATTGTCATCTCGAATAATTCTTGGGATAATCACGCGCTCTTCCATAGTGACCGGCTCATATATAACGCGCTGCTTATTAGCATCGTAGCGCATTTCAACTTGACCAACGACAGGAAAATCTTTGCGTAAAGGATGACCAATAAAACCATAATCGGTCAAAATTCGACGTAAGTCAGGATGACCTGAATATAAAATCCCGACTAAGTCGAAAGCTTCACGTTCAAACCAGTTTGCACCACTCCAGAGAGGAACAACTGAATCAACTATTGGGAAATCATCATCAAGCCAGGTTCTGACACGAATTCGATGATTGTTTTTTACGGATAACAGGTGGTAAACAGAGGCGTAACGCGTTTTACAATTTTTGCTGGTTTTAGATCGTACATCACTTGCTTTAACAATACCGTCTTTAGCAACACCATAGCCGCTATAATCAACACCACAGACATCAATGATAGTATCAAAGGCCAGCTCTTGATTATCTCGTAATATTTGACAAATTTGAATGAGCTTATCTTTGCTCACCTCAATAGTGAGTTCACCACGAGCAACGGTTGCTTCTACGGCTTCAATTTCTGCCAGCGCGGCGGTTACTTTGTCAGAGAGTTCAGAGTAATATTGCGACATTCAGCGTGTTCTCTTATCGTGCATTCTTTTATCGTGCAATGGTATTAGTACGTTTAATTTTGTTTTGTAACTGGATAATTCCATACAAAAGCGCTTCGGCAGTTGGTGGGCATCCCGGCACATAGATATCAACAGGCACAACCCGGTCACAGCCTCTTACAACAGCGTAGGAGTAATGATAATAACCGCCGCCATTAGCACATGACCCCATAGAGATGACCCAACGAGGTTCAGCCATCTGGTCATAAACTTTACGTAATGCGGGAGCCATTTTATTAACCAGTGTACCAGCGACTATCATGACATCTGATTGGCGTGGACTGGGTCGAAAAACAATACCAAAACGGTCAAGGTCGTAACGAGAGGCTCCTGCCTGCATCATCTCAACCGCACAGCAGGCCAGACCAAAAGTCATTGGCCACATTGAACCCGTTCTTGCCCAGTTAATGAGCTTATCAGCGGTTGTTGTGATAAGACCTTCTTCTAAAACACCCTCTATTCCCATTCAAGTGCACCTTTTTTCCACTCGTAGATAAAACCAACAACCAATAGCCCAAGGAAAATTGCCATAGCAACTAAGCCAAATGTACCGATGCTATCCAGCACAACAGCCCATGGGAAAAGAAAAGCAATTTCTAAGTCAAAGATTATAAAGAGAATGGCAACCAGATAATAACGGACATCAAACTTCAGGCGAGCGTCTTCGAATGCTTCAAAGCCACACTCATAAGGTGAGTTTTTTTCTCGATCGGGTCTATGTGGGGATAAAACTAAACCCATTACTGTCATCCCGATTCCGACTAAGAGACCTACCCCCATAAAAATAAGTACGGGAAGATAGTTTTCAAGCATATTAGCGCTCCTTACTTAATCCAGCGTCTAAAAAGAAGGTCTAATGCTCAGGCACCGGACACTAATATCATTTATGTTTATATTTTTATATTGCTCATTCTCGAAAACTCGTATCACCGATACTTTATTGTTTATATAAAGTCGACACCTGAATTAGAGATTGATAATACTTTAAACCATATTCAACTTCATGAAAAGCTCTTTGTTTCAGCTTCTCATATTTTTTATTTTCAAATTCTTCTTTGGAAGTTTCCAGTTTTGATTCGCATTTAGATTTTGTTTGCTCCTGTTTAAAGAAGCTAAACAAAATCTCAATTTGGTGCCGATGGCCGGAGTCGAACCGGCACAGCCATAAGCCACTACCCCCTCAAGGTAGCGTGTCTACCAATTCCACCACATCGGCTAATTCTATTGTCAGTCACACATAAAAACCAACGAGCCTCTCAGGCTTACTCCGTTGGTAGTGTAGGTTTATCTGTTGTTTCAGCAGGTGCACTTCCAGTAACCGGTAATGCAGGCTTATCTTCTGATTGTATTTGCTCTACACGATTAAGCACATCAGCTGCTTCTGCCTTTTCTGCAGAAACCTGTCCAGATAAATAGGATAAAAACAAACTGGTCACAAAAAAAGTGGTCGCTAGAATGGCCGTTGTTTTGGTTAGAAAATTGCCTGATCCCTGACTACCAAACACAGTTGAAGAGGCACCACCGCCTCCACCGCCACCAAAAGCAGCACCTGCATCAGCCCCTTTTCCCTGCTGAATAAGGATTAAGCCAATTAATGTAATTGCAATGACCATATGAACTGCCAGTAATACTGCTTCCATAATTTTTTTACCAAGTTTAGTTGTACTATTGACCAGCCTGACAAACCGCCAGGAAATCTTCTGCTTTTAATGATGCACCACCAATCAGACCACCATCAATATCGGACTGACCAATAAGTTCCTTAGCGTTACCGGGATTCATACTGCCGCCATATAAAATCTGAACTTTTTCAGCCACATCAGCATTTCGTTTTGCCAGGTGCTGACGAATAAAAGCGTGAACGGCCTGAGCTTCTTCTGGTGAAGCGGTTTTGCCTGTGCCAATTGCCCAGACAGGCTCATATGCAATAACAGAACCTTCAAAGGCATCATCACCTTCAGCAGTAAACACCGCATCAATTTGACGGGCACAAACTTCTTCAGTAATACCTTTTTCACGTTCCTCAAGTGTTTCGCCAATGCAAAAAATTGGTGTCACACCTGATTTTTTCACCACAGCAAATTTTTCAGCAACGATTTCATCTGTCTCACCATAAATGGTACGACGCTCTGAATGGCCAATAATGGCATATTGACAGCCAAAATCTTTTATCATGTCAATGGATGTTTCACCAGTGAATGCCCCTTTAAGTGCAGTACAAGTATCCTGCGAACCAACCGCAACATTAGTACCAGCAGCCACTGCAATCACATCAGCAATGTGTATAGTCGAGGGACAAACCGCAACTTCTACGCCGTTTAAGGATTTTGCACCTTCTACAACGCCGTTAATTAATTCTTTTACGCTCGCTCTGGAGCCATTCATTTTCCAATTACCAGCTACTAATGGTGTACGCATTATTATTCCTACATTTTTTATTCAGCGCGAAATGATACCTTTACTGTCCCAAGAAATCAATTCCCTGGGCTATAAAAACATCATTTTGCTCATATATTAATCAACTTTTTAAGCAAACTCTTAACCAGACTTCTTAACCAAACTTTTTAACCAGACTTATTAACCAAAGACTTGCTCAACTATTTTAGCCAATTTCTTTACTTCTTTCATGACCTGCAGCTCATCTGAACCTTCAATCATCACTCTGATTAAGGGCTCTGTACCCGAGGCTCGTAATAATACCCGTCCTTTATCAGCCAGACGCTGTTCTGCATCAGCAACTGCAGTAACAACTTGCTCAGAGCTCAAGGGATCAACCTTTTTCTTAATACGGACATTAATCATATGCTGGGGGTATTTTTCCATACCATTTTTTAACTCATGCAAGGTCTTACCGCTACTTACAACTGACGACAACACCTGTAATGCTGCAACGATGCCATCACCAGTGGTTGTCCGGTCAAGACAAATGATATGCCCTGAGGATTCCCCTCCGATGGTCCAACCCTGCTTGTATAACTCTTCCATGACATAACGGTCGCCTACATCAGCACGAACAAATCCTAAACCTTCTTTTTTAAGTGCCGTTTCCATACCAAGATTGCTCATCAGGGTTCCAACCACACCAAAGTCATTTTTACCCTGTTGTTTTTTATGAGCCATGGCAATGATAAAGAGCAATTCATCACCATCGACTATTTCACCCTTATGATCCACCATCAATAACCGGTCAGCATCGCCATCAAGGGCAATTCCCAGATCGGCACGATGCTGCATAACTGCCTGCTGCAGCGTTTCAGGGTAAGTTGAGCCTACTTTCACATTGATATTAACACCATCAGGTTCATTGCCGATAGCAATGACTTCAGCACCCAGTTCACCAAAGACGCTGGGAGCAATATGGTAAGCAGCACCATGAGATGTATCAACGACAATTCTCAGGCCCGTCAGTTCCATAAAGAAGGGAGTCGTACCCTTACAGTATTCAATATACCGACCAGCAGCATCTTTAATTCGCTTTGCTTTGCCCAATTGTGACGATTCAACAGTAACCATCTCATGTTCAAGCTCTGCTTCAATTGCGTATTCTATTTCATCTGATAGTTTGGTGCCATCTGCCGAAAAAAACTTGATACCATTATCATAATAAGGGTTGTGAGAAGCACTGATCACAATACCGAGCTGGGCATTCATAGTGCGAGTCAGATAGGCAATGCCGGGGGTAGGCATGGGGCCGGTTAAAAGGCAGTCAATGCCTGCAGCAGACAGGCCGGCCTCTAATGCGGATTCATACATATAACCGGAAATGCGGGTATCTTTACCAATCACTGCCTTGCCTTTGCCCTGTTTTGCCAGAACCCGGCCTGCAGCCCAGCCTAATTTAAGAATAAATTCGGCGGTCATAGGATGCTGTCCTACTTTTCCACGAATGCCATCAGTACCAAAGTATTTTTTTTTCATTACGTTTAAGTTTTTATGTTTATAGGTTTTTTATGTTTAACTCAAAGCATGAGCAACTTTAATTGCATCCACAGTTTCAGCGACATCATGAACTCTAATGATAGAGGCGCCCTTAAGAGAGGCCATTTTTAAAGCAACCATAGTCGCCAAAGCCAGACTACCGGCCAGACGTTCCTGCACTTCTCTACCTGTAATTTGACCAATCATCGTCTTACGTGAAGCACCGACCAAAACAGGAAATCCGAGCGCTTTAAGTTCACCAAGGTGTTTAAACAGGCTGACATTATGCGCTAATGTTTTGCCAAAGCCAAATCCTGGATCAATAATAATTTGTTCTTTCCGGATGCCTTGCTTGAGACATTGTTCAACTTTGTGAGTCAAAAAGTCTTTTACCTCAGTAACAACATCGTCATATTCCGGTTTTGTCTGCATCGTCCTGGGTTTTCCCTTCATATGCATTAAACAAACGGGAAGACCTGTTTTCTGAGCGGCTCTAAGAGCTCCCCTCTGCTGCAATGCCATGACGTCATTAATAAGACCCGCCCCGGCTCTGGCTGCTTCTGTCATCACCATTGCCTTACTGGTATCAATAGAAATAACAACGTCCAGTTCCTGATGCAATTTTTCAATAACGGGAATGACTCTGTCCAGCTCTTCTGAATTTGAGACAGATTTAGCTCCAGGACGCGTTGATTCACCACCAACATCAATAATCATCGCCCCATCTGAGACCATTTTTTCTGCCTGGCGAAGTGCAGACTCAATATTGGAAAATAACCCGCCATCAGAAAAAGAATCGGGGGTGACATTCAATATGCCCATTACCACAGGCAAATCAAACCTGAGCTGCCGCTCAGCACACTGAATGCTTTTTGGAATAGTATCTGTCGTCATTATTTAGAGAGCATAAGTTTGAGAGAGTATAAGTTTGCGAAAGCATGGTTTTGAGAAAGCATGAAGTAGAGGGGAATTAAAAAAGGGGATGTAAATTAATAATTTACTCCCTTCAGTCCCCCTCTACTAAAAGCAGGTGCCCTGCCAGCAGTAGATGCCGCGAGGCAAGGCAAAAAAGGGGAAAGCAAAAGAAGCA
>JAPVVU010000031.1 GCA_028571885.1 Gammaproteobacteria bacterium
CCCCATGAGGGGAAATAGTGAACATTCTTTACTTAACATCCGCATCAGAGCCTGTGATTACTTATTGTGCTCAGACTGCGTCAAATCGCCCGATAAGTAATGACAGGCTCTGATTCTCAATGTGCACCATTTAGGAACAGTTATTTATATGAACTTTAACTATTATGTTTTAAATTTTAGTGATTTTTGCCAGTACGTGAGTAGCTCGTGACTCCAAAGGCCCAAATTAAATATTGTATCTGCCTTGTCTTTAGATTGTTTATTTTTTTCCAACAATTGCTCTTTGCTATGTTCTTTAGGCGTTTCATTATTGAGCCTAATATGCTTTGTTTTTAAAAGATTAATTTTATGGCGTATTTTAGTTTCAGGATAAATAGTTGAAGCCATTACATCATCAGGTAAGTAACAGTCTCCAGGGCCATGACAGACCAGTCCCTCCTCATTCCAGGGCATTTTTTTATACATAGCAACATGATCAAAACGATAAATAGGATATTTTATAATTTCAAAATAAGGTGAGTAATCAAAGTCTTTTGGGATCATTAAACGTGGATTGCGCATATACAAATTGTACTGACCGTTCAGCAATTGTTCCGTAACAGGCAAAATGGGGAATTGTATTTGTGCAAAAGCCTCAGAAATCATGCTTGAACAAACGGTGTTAGTTGCTGTACCCGCTTTTTCTGAGCTTGAGTTGTGCATAAAAAGACTGGATCGCCAGCGGCGGGGCAGCAGACTATAGGGAAATAAGAATCGGGCTAAATCAAATAACTGACGTACATGATACTCACTGCCCAGTTTATTGATGCCGTATTCAGTTACCTTAATCGCATCTTTCGGCATAATATTACTTGGACGACAAATTCTGAGATGGTCATGGCGGTATTTATTGATTGAGTGGACGACAGTGCCTTCGCCCAGTAATGCTTCGATGATTAATGATGCTTCTGTATCACCATTGTAATAGGACAAAACTTTTTGACGTAATTGCGGATCCTTTATGTCATAAAGGTGACCAATATAGAGGGCAGAGTGGGTCCATGGACTCTGGGTGATGAGTTTGATGACTTCTGCAATACGACTGCGTCCTTCAACCAGAACAACATCACCCGGGCGAATTTCATAGCATAATTGTTTAAAATCAAAAGGTGGGAGATCAGTGCTGGTTTTTTCGGTATTTAGCCACCTGACCGTTGCATTCCAGATGCGATCCCATAAATTATCTCTTATGCTGACTTTTAACCAGAGAAAAAGATTAAACTTCATTTCTACCCCCTTGTACAGTGCTGCCATGGAGCAATCAAATCACCTATGGAAAATAAGGCGGGCATAGCGCTGTATGATTTTCAACTAAAAATGTGATGTGCAACTTTATATAAAAAAGTTAATTAAAAAGTTGAACAATACATTTTTTGTTACGTCGAAGGTTATTTTTCACCATAAATGGTGCAAAATTATTTTGAAAAAAGCTTAAATCTGGAAAATCATTTGCTCTCTCGAAATAGAGTGAACTATTTCGGGAGAGTGAATTCTTTTTATGAGACTCAGTATCTACCTGGAATCCTTTCTTTTGAGTTTAAAGAGGAATTTAATGGGCAGACACTAGTATTTTGTTTAAAATCTCAATAGCGCCATCAATAACTTCTGTTGAAGTGTAATAATGGGGCGAAAATCTTACATTTTCATGTCGCATGGCACATATAACATGGTTGGCCATCAGTTCATTGTAAAGCGTTTCAGACGAGATATTTCTATGTCTAAAGGAAACAATACCACTTATTCTATTTGCATCAGTATCGCTTTGTATGGTGACTTCAGGTATTGTTTCTAGTTTTTTTACAATGTATCTACTATTTTTGACCAATAGCTGCTCTATAAATTCAATTTTTCTCTCTAAAATGAGATTTATAGAGCAATTTAATGCATGAATTCCAATCATGTTTGGGCTGCCGCATTCAAATTTACGTGCGGTGCTGGCTTCAGACCAGGAGAGTGAATCAAAATCAAATTGATTTTCTACCATGTGCCAGCCATATTGAGATAATTTCATTTTGCTGCGTATACTTTCTCGACAATAAAAGAGTCCCAGTCCTTCAGGACTCATCAGCCATTTATGTCCATCAGCCATTACAAAATCAGCATTAATTGCCTGGACATCAAATTTTAAAGCGCCAATGCTTTGAATTGCATCAACACAATAGAGTATCTGGTGCTCATTGCAGAATTTTCCCAGTTTTTCTAAATTCATTCTGAAACCATCAGCATATTGTACTGAACTGACTGATAATAAACGGGTTTTGTCGTCAATAGCTGAAATCAGATTGTCTTCTGGAGTATTGTTGGGCTGGTCGGTATTTTTATACAGATCAACCAATTTCACCTCTACACCCTGTGCCTGTAACGACTGCCACACGATACGGTTAGATGGAAACTCCTGCTTCGCTATGACAATATTGTCGCCTGATTTCCAGCTTAATCCATAAGCCACAAAAGACAGGGCTTCAGAGGTATTTTTAACTAGAGCAATATCATCACTTGAAGGTGCATTGATGAGCTTGGAGATATTCTCCCGTAATTCCTGTTCAATTTTCACCCATTGAAGGTATTGAGTGGCTCCAAGTTGAGCATTTTCATCAGCGAATTGTTTAACCACGTCAGCAGTTATTACGGGCCATGGCGAAACAGCGGCATGATTTAGATAGAAAATATTCTTTTTTATAGAAAAATCGGATGAAATATCAGGAAATTGCATGAGGTTCTCTTTAAATTAAGACAGTTTTAGTGACATATGTCTAAAAACATTACTTATTTTACGGTTATAGCATAAAAAAATGTACTTTTTATTAAATTGTTACTATAAGTATAAGGGAATGCAGTTGGTTCTATAAAGGAAAACCATTGCTTTTCCATTAAGTGTATGAGGAGTATGTACTTTTATGTCTATTTTTTCAAAAATTTTAAAAATTTCTGTTTTAGTCTTAAGCATTTTGTCTGTTCAAGTAATATTTGCGGCATCAGATGGTGATTATCTAAAGCAACTGGATATGGAAGCTGATGATGACATTAGTGATATTCCGGCTATTTTAAATTCTGAACAACCTGAACTTTCCAATAATGGCCCGACTCTTGATGCACCCTCATCAGAAATGGAGCTTATTATTGATAAAAAAGAGTTAATTGTTGATAACCAAAGCTTTGAAAAAGCAATGGAAGTAGCCTACCCTGAGAGTTTTGCTCTCTATGTGGAATTAACGGGTGGTGAAAAGAAGCAAGTTTATCAAAATTTCACTGAGAAAAAGCGTCTCTTTAATTCATCTTTAAAAATCATTTCAATCTACCTGGCATCTCACTAAACAATATAACTAAATAATAATAATAAAAAAGGCATTATTTTATGAATCAAATAATTATTTTCCAAAAGATTAGAAAATTTACTTCTTTTACTTTTTTGAGTACCACCCTTTTGTGGTCAGCATGTACTTTTGCACTGGATGTTAATATCAGTAAAAATCTATCCTATGTGGATATTGATTATAAAGATAATATTATACGAGTACAGAGAAATCAGGATGATAAACATGTGTTAAAAGGAGGCTTTACAAAAACTTCTAGAAATTGCCCGCCTTTTTGTATCCAACCAATGCAAGTGGCTACCGGGGTAACGACTGTTGGTGAGTTGGAAGTGGTTGATTTTATTTCAAAAGATGTAAAATTTAAAACCGGTCTTATCATTGATGCCAGAACAACGAGCTGGCATAAAAAGGGGACAATACCCGGTTCTGTCAATATTCCATTTACAATTTTTGACATGGATGAAACTGATCCTGAATTAGTCGAGGCTATGAAAACACTGGGTGTCAAACAGAAATCAACATCAAGTGATGATGACAGTTTCTGGAGTTGGGCATCAGATGATGATAAAAATAAGAACTGGGATTTTTCAAATGCCAAAGATCTGGTTTTATGGTGCAATGGCATGTGGTGTGGACAATCACCCAGAGCAATTAAAAGTTTACTTAAACATGGGTATCCAGCAAAAAAAATCAAATATTTCCGAGGCGGGATGCAGACCTGGCTTATATTGGGCCTGACTGTTGTTAAGCCTTGAATCATAATAATTGACTATTTGAATGTTAATTATTACTATGAACTTGTAAACAAGGATTAATAAATACACATAATATAATTTTGAAAATTTGGAGGATGTAAATGGCTGAGTTATTCGACGATGAATGGATGAAAACTTTTCAAGGTATCTGGAATGCAGATCCCGGTTTAAAAGATGCTTTGGCTGAGATTGGTTTTAATTCAGTTATTGGTTATGGCATGCCCAGTGAAGATGGAGCCCGTGGTTTTATTGATGTCCAAAATGGTGAAGTTGTAGCTGCCGGTGCTTATGATGGCCGTGAACTGAGCTGGGATATTAGAGCTGATCAAAAAAACTGGGATAAATGGCTCAGTAAAGGCATTGGTATGGCCGGTATGGGCATGGCAGTTACTACGGGTAAAATGAAATTTAAGACGGGTGACTTTAAAGCAATGTTCAAAGATCCAAGAATGGCGGGTCCATTTATTAAGAGCTTTGAGGCAATGGGGCAGGTTTAAATAATTACTTGTCTGCCCTAGGGCAGACACATAGGTCTGCCCCTGCATGAATTGTATTTTAATGTAGGGGCGAATTTATGTGTTCGCCTTTTTTATAAAAAGGTATTAGTATATTATTTATTTATAAAATAGATGCTATTTTAATGAATTCAGAGTACAATGACTGGTTTTCCTAATCCTGTCCATTGAGGCTCTCTAGATGTCATCCGCACCCAGTTCTAATACTATATCATTTGAATCGCTTGAACTTTTACCTCCGGTACTAAAAGCGGTTATTGATTCAGGCTATACCACTCCATCTGAAATTCAAGCTCAGAGTATTCCTCATTTACTTGCTGGTAAAGACATCATTGGTCAGGCGCAAACAGGTACTGGCAAAACAGCTGCTTTTGCATTACCCATATTGTGTAATATTGAGCTGAATTTGAGAAAAACTCAGGTTTTAGTGTTGGCACCTACTCGTGAATTAGCGATTCAGGTTGCCGAAGCCTTTCAGACTTACGCAAAACATCTGCCTAAAATTAATATTGTTCCTGTCTATGGCGGTGCACCCTATAGTGAGCAATTGCGTGGCTTAAAAAAGGGTGCGCATATTGTTGTTGGTACGCCCGGACGAGTAATGGATCATATTCGTAAAGGTTCTTTAAACTTATCTGCTCTGCAAACTCTGGTTTTAGATGAAGCCGATGAAATGCTCCGCATGGGATTTATCGATGATGTGGAGTGGGTGCTTGATCAATCCCCGGATTCTCGCCAAATTGCCTTGTTTTCTGCCACTATGCCTACGGTTATACGCAGAATTGCACAAAAATATCTGGTGGAACCAGAGCTGGTTAAAGTTGCCACCAAAACAGTCACCGCTTCAACAATTCGTCAACGCTTTTGGCGAGTTTATGGCGCCAGCAAACTGGATGCATTAACTCGTATTTTAGAGCTTGAAGATCATGATGCCATGCTGGTTTTTGTTAATACAAAGAATATGACGCTGGAGCTCGCCGATCAATTACAAACCAGAGGCTTTGCTTGTGAAGCATTGAATGGTGACATCCCGCAAAATAATCGTGAACGCATTGTTGAACGCCTTAAACGCGGCCGTCTTGATGTTCTGATTGCAACTGATGTTGTGGCTCGTGGTCTGGATGTTCAACGTATCAGTCATGTGATTAATTATGATGCACCTCGTGATAATGAATCTTATGTTCACCGAATTGGTCGTACAGGACGTGCAGGTCGAGAGGGAGATGCGATTTTATTTGTCTCCAGACGTGAAACGCGTTTATTAAAATCCATTGAAAAATCAACAAAACAACCTATAACTGAAATGGAAATTCCTACAGTTAAGAAAATTAATGAGTTGCGTGTTACTCGTTATAAGAAAACAATTTTAACCACGATTGAAAAATTACAAAATTCTAAAGACTATGAAGTCTTCACTAAATTAATCAATGAACTTCATGAACAAGAAGGTGTTGATACTGTAGATATTGCTGCTGCTCTAGCACGTATGGCGAATAATAATAAATCTTTTCTCCTCAATGAATCAGAGTTCAAGCATTTAAAAGATAAAAGACCATTTAAAGATGATTTTGATAGTCGTGGCAGCAGACCTAATTCAAGAAGAGAACGCGGCGAGAGAGGTGACAGAAAGAAGAAGGCACCTCCAGGCAGCAAGGCAACGCCACTAAAAGGAATGCCTGATATTCCGATGAAACGTTTCCGCGTTGAAGTGGGTTATGACCATGGTGTTAAGCCTGGAAATATTGTTGGAGCCATAGCAAATGAAGCAGGTCTTGATAGTAAGATGATAGGCCAGATTGAAATTTTTGATGGTTATTCTGTGGTTGATTTGCCAGATGGTATGCCAAAAGATGTTTTTCAGGATCTGCAAAAAGCCTGGGTTTGTCAGCAGCAGTTAAAAATTACTGCTTTCTCAGGTGGCTCTGATTCAGGTAGCAGGGCTCCAGCTAAGGATAATAAGTCGAGAAACAAGCAGGGAAAGGGAAGAAAAACAAATAATCGAGCACACCAACAGAAGAAACGTAGAGATTAATTTAAAATATCTTTTAAAAAATATCGTCATCGTCCTCAGATAGAATGGATTGAATGTGTTTTTTTCTAATTTTCTTTCTTTTTAATAATTTCTGCTGGGCTGCTTCGGGCAAGTCGGTCAATAATATGGCATGCTTGTCCAGAAGCACATCAATTAAATCTTCCAGAACACGGATAAAATCAGCATCGGACTGACTAAGTAAATGGTTCGTGTATTCGCTGTAATCTTCACTTTCTAAAAATTTAATAATTTCTTTATCATTAACCGCAAGTTCTTCGCCTGCATCATCTTGTTTATCACAAAAAATAGCAATTATTTTTCCTTCCGGGTCTCTTTTTATAAAAGGCATGAAAAAATGACTCCTGATAATCTACTATAAGTAACTTGTTTTTTTAAATATAGCATATACAATTAAATAATTACCTTTAATTAAGTTTTATTTTATTAGTGCTGCTGTGATATAAAAGAATGCCAAAAAAAAATACTTCAACACTCTCTGATCTTGCAAGTGGAGTTAATAAAGATTACGACTCCCAGGTTTATTGTGAAAAGAGCCTGGATGATCCGTTGTTGGAATGTTTGCTTATAATCACGAAATTACATCATAGTCCTCGAACGGCAGATGAGCTTATTGCCGGTTTGCCCCTGGTTAACGATAAACTCACGCCTGAATTATTTATCAGAGCAACAAAACGTGCTGATTTAGAAAGTAAAATTGTTTATCGACCGATTAAACGAATTCCATCTTTAGTATTACCGGTTATTCTGGTACTGAAAGATAATCAGGCATGTATTTTAGAACAGATTGATTTACAAAAAAATCAAGCTAAAATTATTCAACCTGTTTCAAATGAGCATACCAGTATTTATATCTCAATTGATGAATTATCTGAGCTGTACTCGGGTTTTGCATTTTTTATTACTGAACAATTTCAATTTGATTCACGTGCTCCTGAGATACTGCTTACTCATAACAAACATTGGTTTTGGGGGACAATATGGAATTCAGTCGGAATTTACCGGGATGTTTTGCTGGCTTCCTTCTTTATTAACCTCTTTGTAATTGCCAATCCGCTCTTTGTTATGAATATATATGACCGGGTCGTGCCCAATAATGCAATTGAAACATTATGGGTGATGGCGGCAGGGGTCAGCCTTGTTTTTTTCTTTGATTTTATCCTCAAAATTGTGCGCGGACATTATTTGGAAACGGCGGGGAAGAAAGCAGATATTATACTTTCAGCACTGATATTTGAAAAAGTTATGTCCTTAAAAATGGATGTCATGCCGGAATCTGTGGGTGCCTTTTCCAGTAATCTTAGAGAGTTTGATTCAGTTCGTAATTTTCTAACCTCTGTCACAATGACTACTTTCATTGATTTACCATTTTTTGTTTTATTTTTGATTACAATTTCTTATGTTGCCGGACAATTGGTTTTGATTCCTATTGTAGCGGTCCTGATTATTTTAATATATGGATTCATAGTACACTTTCCATTAAAAAAAGTGGTTGAGAGTACTTATCGTGCTAATTCTCAAAAAAGTGCAACACTCATTGAAAGTCTTACCAGTATTGAAACCATTAAGTCTTTTAATGCTGAAGGCATGATGCAGCACCGTTGGGAACAGGCGGGCGGGTATATTGCCAAACAGGGAGTAAAAGCACGTACGCTTTCCAATTCTATTAATTTTACATCCGCATTTATTCAGCAAATGGCAATGGTTGCTACTATTATCTTTGGCGTCTATTTAATTGCTGAAAATGAACTGACTATGGGGGCGCTTATTGCTACTGTTATGTTGTCATCCAGAGCTATTCAGCCCATGGCTCAGGTGGCAAATCTCACTGCCAACTATCAGCAAACAAAAACTGCTTTAGCATCACTTAATGATATTATGTCGATGCCTGTTGAGCGGGATGAAAATAAATCCTATATCCATCGTGCTACCTTTAAAGGTGGAATTGAATTTAAAGATGTCAGTTTCAGTTACCCTGGCCAGGAAGATAAAGCGCTGAAAAATATTTCTTTGAAAATTATGCCCGGTGAAAAGGTTGCTTTTATTGGCAGAATTGGTTCAGGAAAAACGACTTTAGAAAAGCTGATTATGGGGCTGTATTCGCCCAGTGAAGGCTCAGTTAAACTGGATGATCTGGATTTAAATCAAATTGATCCAGCAAATCTGAGACGAAATATTGGTTATGTGCCGCAGGATATTGATTTGTTTCATGGCACCGTTCGAGAAAATATTGCTTTGAAAGCACCTTATATTCCAGGGGCAGAAATTATTCGTGTTGCCGGCATTGCCGGTGTTGATACTTTTGTTAATAAACATCCGTCAGGTTTTGATATGAAGGTAGGGGAACGAGGTGAAGGTTTATCTGGCGGACAACGACAAAGTATTGCTATAGCACGTTCATTAGTTATGTCCCCCCCTGTTTTGTTAATGGATGAACCCTGTAATGCAATGGATAATGCCACAGAAGCTGAATTATTGGCCAAATTAAAAGTTGAAATTTCAGAACGTACTTTCATTTTAGTTACTCATCGCGCTTCGCTTTTGAAATTAGTTGATCGGATTGTTGTTGTTGAACAAGGTGCTATTGTTGCTGATGGTCCAAAAGAGCAGGTTTTAGATGCTCTGAAACAAGGTAAGATCAATGTCAGACAATAATAACTTACCTAAACCTGAGCCCGCACTTAAGCATAATGATGCACATAATAACTCTTCTGCTAATTCAGGTGTTGCTCTGGAAGCGAGTGATTTAGATTTTATTCGCAGTACCAGTGCAGCGATGATGGAGCAGACACCTAAGCGCTCAAGACTCCTGCTTTATCTTATTGCTATAATGATTTCTATCTTAATATACTGGGCTAATAATGCTCCTCTTGATGAAATTTCTCGTGGTGAAGGTAAGGTTATCCCGTCACAGCATGTTCAAATAGTTCAAAATCTGGAAGGTGGAATTGTTACTGAGATCTTGATAAAAGAGGGTGATAAAGTTGATAAAGATCAGATCTTATTAAAGATTGATGATACCAATTTTGAATCTTCATTTATGGAAAGTCGGTTGAGATACCTTGAGCTTATTGCTAAAGCTGCCCGTTTAACTGCTGAGGCACAGAACCTTGATGAATTTCAAATCCCACCATTTGTTGTTGATGAAGCCCCCGATTTAGCTCGTAATGAACAAGCTCTGTTTGAAAGCCATAAGAGAGGACTGCAAAGTAACCATAATATATTGAAAAACCAGGTTGAACAGCATGAACAAGCAGTCAAAGAAGCTCAATCAAAGCAACAACAGATAAAACGCAGTTATTCTCTGGCATTAAAAGAGTTGAACATTATCAAGCCCTTATTTAAAGCGGGAGCTGTTTCAGAAGTTGATATGATTAAGCGAGAACGGCAGGTGAATGAGTTACAAGGTGAACTTAATGCTGTTAAATTATCTATCCCCAGACTTAAATCAAGTATTAACGAATCAAATAACAAAATTAAAGAACTCATCATTCGCTCACAAAGTGAGGCAAGAGAAGAACTTAATGAGGTTTCAGCAGAAATCCCGAGAATTCTGGAGTCGATAGATACCTTAGAAGACAAAGTGCATCGAACCCATGTTCGTTCTCCTGTAAACGGAACAATTAAACAATTATTTGTTAATACTATTAATGGTGTGGTTCAACCTGGTATGGATCTCATTGAAATTGTTCCTTTAGGTGATACGTTGATTATTGAAGCTAAAGTTAAACCCTCAGATATTGCTTATTTATTCCCCGGGCTTAAAGCTATGGTTAAATTTACTGCTTATGATTTTGCTATCTATGGTGGTCTGGAAGCAGAAGTGATCCACATCAGCGCGGACTCAATTACTAACGATAAGGGGGAAAGTCATTACCTTGTGAGAGTCAAAACTTTAAAAAGTTATTTAGGTTCTACTGAAGATTCCTTACCGATCATTCCCGGTATGATTGCTCAGGTTGATATTTTAACGGGGAAAAAGACGGTCATGGATTATCTCTTGAAACCTATATTAAAGGCGAAACAAAAAGCGTTACGAGAAAAGTAAGGGAATATCCTTAATTGTTGTTGAATAATCTAAAAAAACTGTTAAACTCTCTGAAATAACAATAACTTATAACAGTAACTTGACAAATATTATTAAACTACTATATTCAAGTCTATACTTTTAATTAATATATTTATGATTATTCTATGGGTCAATCAACATAATGCAAGGTACAGTTTTTTTTTCAAATCATAATTATTTATTAGTTTCATTATTTCTTTCTTTTTTTCTAATGAGTCCTGCCGTACATGCGGTTACTCTTGTTCAGGCAACGGAGCAGGCAGTGACAACCAATCCTGAAATACTTGAGCAATTAAATCAAAAATTATCCCGTGATGCCGAGATTCGTCAGGCAGAATCAGGTTATTATCCCAGTATTGATGTCATCGCCGGCTATGGTACAGAAACCTCTGATAATAATGCAACTCGTCTTACTAAATTCGGACATTCCAGAAGTATGAATCGTCAGGAAGCACAATTAGTACTTCGCCAAATGTTATTTGATGGTTTTGAGACGTCCAGTGAAACAGCCAGACAGGGCTATCGTTCAGAGTCTGCTAATTATCAATTAATTAATTTATCTCAGGAAGTGACCATTGATGCCATCACTGCATTTATTAATGTGCTTATAACGCAAAAACTGGTTAAATATGCTCAGGATAATGTCTCTATTCATGAAAAAATTCATGATCAGGTTGAACTACGTGCAAGTATGGGGGCAGATAATCAGGGTTCTTTAAGCCAAATTAAAGGACGGCTGAACCTTGCCTATTCGAATCTGGAGGCAGAAAAAAATAATTTTCAGGATGCTCTGACTGAATATGAAAAAGTAATTGGAACAATGCCATCAGATGCACTTGAAGAAGCTGCTTTTGATTTGGATTTTCCAGTAGATTTCAAGGATACGCTTGCTAAAGCAATTCAAAATCATCCCGCTATAAAGGCTGCAGAGTCAGATATAGGCGCAGTAAAAATGCAGCAAAGAACATCTAAAAGCAATTATTATCCTGATTTAGAACTTGAGCTGGGCAGTGAATGGGCTGATAATCAAAATGGTATCAGAGGTCATGATAATGGTCACTATGCTATGCTTAATGTGCGTTACAATCTATACCAGGGTGGTGCCGATAAAGCCAGAATATCTAAAGATGCTTATCTTATTCAAGAAGCACAGAGAAGATTGGATGTAACCCGTAGAAAGGTTGTTAAAGCAGTCGAAATATCCTGGAATGCTTTTAAGTCTTCCAACAGACGTTCAGGCTTCCTGCAAAAATATGTAGATGCCACGATTAAAACCCGCGATGCTTACGAACAACAGTTTCGTATAGGTGAACGTACTTTACTGGATTTATTAAATACAGAAAATGAAATATTTTCAGCGCAATCAGAGAATATAAAAAATCAATACGAATATATCCTTGCAAAATATCGAGTGATTGATTCTATGGGGATTTTACTTCGTGAATTGCAGTTGTCTGTCGTTACAGAAGAATAGGATGAATAGATTCTCGTGAATATTTTTGTTTTTTCCAACAATCCGGAAATTCGCCAGCGTATTACTGATGAATTTTCAGGAAGCAAGAATAACATTCAAAGTTTTTCATCATTTGCTGACCTGAAATCTGCTATAGAGAAAGAGGCTATTGTTTTTCTTCTTTATCATTTAGGCCTCAGACAGAATGATGAAGCTGACTTCATGTCAATTCAAACAAATTTTAAACAAAAACTTAATACATTAGTTCTGACAAATACACCTAATCCTGAACAAGGTGTTCGTTTGCTCAATATTAATGTACGTGGCTATGCAAACACTTATCTTGAACATGATAAATTAATGATGGCGCTTTCTGTGATCGAACAAGGTGAAATATGGGCAGGCGCCTCACTAATTCAATATATGCTGACAAATAGTGCTGCGAAAGACAATTTTGAGGAATCTCCAGGTATTTCCTCGAATGTAGAAAACAGTGTATTTCATCAGCTTACAGCACGAGAACAGGAAATTGCACAAAAGATCCTGACTGGTTTACAAAATAAACTCATTGCTGATGAACTTAGTATCACCGAAAGAACAGTAAAAGCTCATTTAAGTGCCATCTACAAAAAGCTTGAAGTCAGAAATCGTTTAGAACTGACAATTAAACTGCAACAGGCAAATCGTCGTACGCTCTCCTAATTTTATAAATTAACCCACTCTATTGTACTAAAGTACAATAGTTTTCTTTACAAACCCCTCTATACTAATATAAATCAGAATAATCCCAGTTTTTTCTATAGAGGTTAAAAAATGGCACAAGCTATTGGTCAGGTAATATTTATATCCGGTGATGTTAAAGCAGTTGATAGTTCAGGTAATGAACGAATACTGGATATTAACTCAATGGTTTATCTTGGTGAAACCATTGTTACCGAAGGCACTGATAGCCGAATAATGCTTAAAATGGATAACAACCAGTCCATTACCATGGGAAGAAATGACAAACTGACTTTGGACGAAGATATTTATGACCCTAATCAAATGCCAGCTGAAGAAAGTATTGCTTCAGTAGAAAGTATCCAGGAAGCTCTCTTAAATGATCCAGACTTTGACCCATCACAACTAGAAGCAGCTGCCGCTGGTGGTGAAGCAGGTCCAGATGATAGCTCAACAGCACCTGTTGTTATTACACACAATACACAAACTGTTGAGTATGATTTTCTTGATACCGTAGATCCTGTTGATCAGGGTCCTGTAGTAGATGATATTATTGAAACAACAGCTGAAATAGAAGATCCAAATACGGTAATTGTTGATAGTCCAGTAAATATTATTCCGGATATTGATCCTTCTGCAAATGCAGATGCTATTACTTTATCTGAAGATGCTTCTGCCACAGTTATTGATGTACTGAGTAATGATACCGATCTGGATGGCGATACGCTTAGTGTGGCTTCGGTGACTCAGCCTGCCAATGGTGTCGTGACCCTGGCTGGCGGTGTGGTCACTTATACACCGAATGCCGATTATAATGGCGGCGATACATTTACCTACACCATTACCGACAGCAATGGCGGTACTGATACGGCGACAGTCACTCTCACAGTGACACCTGGAAATGATGCACCGGTAGCCGTGGACGATGCAGCTTCCGTAACTGAAGATGCCTTTGCCACAGTTATTGATGTGTTATCCAATGATACTGATTTAGACGGCGATACACTTAGTGTGGCTTCGGTGACTCAGCCTGCCAATGGTGTCGTGACCCTGGTCGGTGGTGTAGTCACTTATACACCGAATGCCGATTATAATGGCGGCGATAGTTTCACCTATACCATTACCGATGGCAATGGCGGTACCGATACGGCGACCGTGACTCTCACAGTGACGCCTGAAAATGATGCA